>DMMK01000424.1 GCA_003453085.1 Verrucomicrobiales bacterium | reverse complement strand
GGGGAGAAGGAATTTCTTCATGGGCGGAATGGAACGGGGTTGGTAAGGGCTTCTTGCGCCGGAGACGGGCTCCGGACAAAAGCGTTTCCTCACTGTGGCGACAAGATGACGCAGGGCGAATGCGTTTTTTCGATCATGCGTTTTCCCTTTCTTTTTATCCTCCTCGCCGCTCCGGCTCTGGGTCAGCTACCCTCGGCCAAACCTGTGCCGAGGGTGCAGGCGGTGCCCCTGCCTCACCACATCACCTCCTTTCAGCTCGATGGGCGGGAGCTCACGGCCTGTCATTATGATCCCCAGGATATGCGGCCCTTCTGGTATCCCATCCGGGCCTCGCGCGATGTCAGCCTCACCCGCATGGGGCATCCGCATGATCCTCTGACGCACAGCCATCACAATAGCGTGTGGGTGACGCACAACAGCCTCAACGGCTTCAATTTCTGGGGTGACAATGCCAAAATGCAGGGCCGCATTGTCAATGTCGAGGTCTCTCGCGAAGGCTATGAAGACAGTGATGACTTCGCCTCCATGCGGATGGTGAATCACTGGATCAGCGAGGAGGACAAATCTGTGCAACTCATCGAGGTGCGCCGCACGGAGGTGCGCCCTCTGGCGGGGGCCAAGAGCTGGCTCATGATCATTGATCTGGAGTACTCACCGCCCAAGGGACAGACCGCCACCTTCGGCGCGACCGGCTTTGGCCTCGTGGCCGTGCGGGTGGCGAAAAGCCTGGGCGTGCATGATGGGGGGGGGCGGCTGCTTAACTCCGAAGGTCTGGTGAATGAAAAGGCCATGTTTCGCCAGCCTGCACGCTGGGTGGACTACAGCGGCCGCATCAGCAATGAAAAAGATGGATTCGCCGGCATGACCCTCATGAACCACCCCATGAACCCACACAACCCCACGGCCTATCACGTGCGCGATGATGGCTGGATGGGGGCCTGCCTGAGCCTGGACACGCCCGTGGAAATCACCGAGGCCAAAATGCTGCGCGTGCGATACGGCCTGTGGGTGCATGACGGGCTGCCTGCGCAGGAGGAGATCGAGATCCAGTGGAAGGCCTTTTCAGCCCTCCCTGTCGCGGATCTAGGGGATAAAAGACCCCGTTGATCCTTTAGCCTACAGCTTACAGGGCAGGGCGCACGAGACGCTTCTTGTTCTCCACGGCGTTCCTGATACTCTGCCCTCTAACGCCATGTCCACCAAAGCGACCCGCATTCTGCTAGCTGATGACCACTCCGTTGTTCGCAACGGCTTCCGCCTCATTCTGGAGGCCCAGTGGGACATGGAAGTGGTGGGCCAGGCCTCCAATGGCCGGGAGGCGGTGGAGCTGGCGGAGGCCCTACAGCCCGATGTGGCCGTAATGGATGTCACGATGCCGGAGCTCAATGGCATCGAGGCCACCCGGCGCATGGAAAAGGTGTCCCCGAAGACCCGTGTGTTGGCCCTCTCCATGCACAAGGATGCGGTCTATGTACGCGAGATCCTGCGTGCCGGAGCGCGTGGTTACCTGCTCAAAGACTGCAGCGAGGCCGATTTCCTCACGGCAGTGCGGGCCGTGGCCGTGGGCAAAGGCTACCTCAGCCCCGAAGTTTCCGATGCTGTACTGGATGACTATCGCAAGCACGTTACCAACCCGATAGACCTCCTTTCCACCCGTGAACGTGAGGTCCTGCAAATGATCGCCGAGAGCAAGACCAACAAGGACATCGCCAATGCCCTAAACCTCAGCGTTTACACGGTGGAGGCCCACCGTGGCCGCATCATGGAAAAGCTGAACCTGCACTCGGTGGGGGAACTGGTGCGCTTTGCCCTGCGCAATGGGCTCATTGACTGAGCCTGCGCATGACACGCTTCATCTTTCCCTTCAACCGGCGGATCGGTGAGCGATCCGTCCTCTGGGGGCTCATCATTGGCTTTGGCCTGGTGGTGATTCTTCTGGGCATCGCCGGCCTCGTCGCGGTGCGGGACAGCCATGCCATCCGTAAAAATGCGGCCCGGCTGGTGCAGGAGCAGTTGCTGGTGGCCCGTCTCCTGCATGAGGTGCAGGCTGAGGAGGATGCCCTGGCCCTCATCGTTCACCGCATCGTCAGGGAGGTGGGCATGGAGGATCGTGTGGCCCGGATCGAAGATCTGAAGAAGGCCGATAAAGCTGTGGCCAAGCTGGCCCATGAGGCTCGCCCCACCGTCCATGCGCCTGACTGGCAGCACCTGGCGAAAGCGACCCAGGTCTTTTCTGAAAAAGCCCGGATCTCTTTGGAAAATGGCGAGCCCACCTCACGCATTCACATGGAGGAGCTGATCTCCAGCCATGAGGTGGTGGTAAAGCTCATTCACGATCTCATTCTGCACAGCACCAAACATCTGGCGGAGGTGGACAAGGAGATCGGCCTGCAACTTCAGGATCTGGCGGACGAGTCCGCTTTTTTGCTGGGTTCCTGCCTACTGCTTTCGGGCATCTGCGCCACTGGAACGATTCTTTTTGTTAGGCACAGCATCCGCCGTATCGAATGGCAGCAGGACGAACTGAGCCGCGTCTCCTGGCACATGCTGCAGACACAGGAGGAAACGGCGCGGCGCTTCTCCCATGAGCTGCATGATGAACTGGGCCAGTCTCTCGCGGCGGTTCGCTCCAATCTGGTGCGGCGGGTGGATGAAAATTTCGAGGACCGCCGCGCGGACTGCGTGCTGCTGGTGGACCAATCTATCGCCAACGTGCGGGAGCTTTCCCAACTGCTGCGGCCGGTGATTCTGGATGACTTTGGCTTGGATGCCGGGCTGCGCTGGCTGACGGAAAAATTTGCCCAGCGTGTGCAGGTGGAAATGACTTATGACTCCCAGCTTGAAACCCGCCTGCACAGCGACCTGGAGACCCACCTCTTTCGCATCGCCCAAGAGGCGTTGACCAACATTGCCCGCCACTCCAAAGCCACCGAGGTCAAGGTCATGTTGGTGACGGAACTAGACCAAGTGCAGCTCATCGTCGAAGACAATGGCAGCGGCCTGCCGCCCAATCGTGAACATTCCCGCCAGAGCCTGGGCCTCACCGGCATGAGAGCCCGCGCTCGCGAGTGCGGCGGCAGTCTGGAACTACAGCCCGTGAAACCTCACGGGCTGCGTATCTTCGTCAGCACACCGATCCGCTTGGCGGAGGACTAAAAGTTCACCTGCACCTGGGCGTAGCCAAACTGCGCCGTATCGCTGGCCCCCGTTTGCGCCAAGTATTTGCCAGCAAAGAATACGCTGTACCCGGCCTGGAGAGCCACATGCGCATTGAGTTTGTAGTAGGCGTTCAGGTCCACCTCTTGTCCACGAAAGCTGCTGGCGCGGCGGGCATCGGCATTCACCGGACGCACGGTGGAAGTGGTGTTGGCCCCATACCAGGCATCATTGTTCGTGGCATTCCAGTAGAGGTTGTAGTCCAGCGTCAGCTTCAGCTTGCTCGTCGGTTGGATGGAAAAGTTGAGCTGCGGATTTTGCAGGTTCATCCAGCCGGTAGTGTCCATAAAACCATACAGGGCGTGGTTGCCCGGAAACATGTTTTGGAAGGTGTTGCTGTCGCCATCCGTGGCGTCGTCGTCACCGCTGGCGTAGTTGTATTGCACCCCCAGACGTGGCTTCCAGGTGTGGTCAAAGTTGTAACCAGTGCCCCAGTGTCCGGCGAAGGCCAGATGATCCAGTCCGGCCACGCGGCCATACTGCACGGCCATCTCCATCTCATAGTCCCAGTTGTGTAGCTTTTTGGGGTCGCCTTTCATGAGGGTGCCCAGCGTGAAGAAATTCGTCTTGCCCACGGCCCCCAGGGGGGCTCCTGCCGCCCCGGCAGCTTTGTTGGCCTGCTCGTTCAGCAGGTAAAAGTCCGTCACGTTTTGCCAGGGGATGAGGGACTTTGAAGAGAAGTAAAGGCCGCTGACGATGGCGTTGCGGGCCTCACGGGTGCTGAAGTAGTCCGACTGGTTCCAGCGGTTGTTGACGAAGTTCACTGGGCTGCCCACAAAGAGGTCTAGCGTCCAGGTTTCCTGGGCATAGCGCAGTCTCAGTGCATCCCAGGCGCGGGTGGGGTTGGACCATTGGGGGTTTCCCAGCAGGCGTTGGTCGCCATAGTTCAGGGGCTGGCGGCCTGCACGGAGGCTGAGTCCGTCGGCATCATGGCCAAAGTCGGCCCAGGCCTGCAGCACGTCGAAAACATCGTCCCCATCGGCGCCGAAGCTACCGATGTTGTTAGGCCGGCTGCCGCCGATCTCGCGGATGTCCTGGCCCTGAACATAAAATTTGAACCATGAGGTGGGCGTCACCAGCATGCCTAGACGGAAGCGCGTCAGCAGCCAGGCCGCATCCTGTGGGCCATTGACCGAGCTGTCGAAATCATAGTTGTTATCGCGCACTTCCAGACGGCCTTTGAGTTCCGTGTCGAAGGTGATGAGATCGGTTTTGGCCACGGTGGGCATCGGGTCCGGAAGGCTGGCCGGCGTGCCGGCCTGGGCCGTGAGTGACAGCACGGCCAGGACGGCGGGGACAAGGCCTTGGCGGAAGATTTGGTTAGGCTTCATTTTTTAAAGGGGGATTTGGGGCATGAGGACTCCTTCCTGGGTCGTGTCAGGCCCGGGAAGGAGTTGAAAAGGAGTGGGGGGATTAGGCGCGCTGCCTCAAAAGGCGCGCAGCCTGGGGATGTTCGGACACGGGCTGGTGATCTTCAAGCCCTTCGATGAGGAGCTCCCGGTTCTCCAGCTTCCAGTCCTGCACCATCTCTTCTAGCTTCTTCATCACCGAGTGATCCACCAGGTGGGTTTTGGAGAGGTCCAGTTTGACCTTCGGATGCTGGGAAAGGCTTAGAAGCTGCTTGCGCAGCGACAGCCAGTTGCTGAAGACGGCGGACTTTCTGACGGTGATCACCGGGTGGCCGACTTCTTCATCATGAACCAACTCCGCATGAGGAACGAAGAGGTTCCCCAGGCTGGTGCCTCGGATCACGTGCAGGATCATTTTCACCAGGATGCCGAAGGCGATGCCGATGAGGAGGTCCGTGGCCAGGGTGGCGATCATGGTGCACAGAAAGATCAGCAACTGGCCTTTGCCCACATGCCACATGTGGCGGAATTCCTTGGGAGAGGCCAGGTTGTAACCTGTAAAGACCAGCATGGCGGCCAGGGCGGCGAGCGGGATCATGTTCAGCAACCACGGCACGCTGGCCACCAGCACCAACAGCAGGCCACCATGCCAAAAGTTGGCCCAGCGGGTGCGGGCCCCGTTGTTGCGGTTGGCGGACGAGCGCACGATTTCAGAGATCATCGGGATGCCTCCGATAAAGGAGACCAGTGTATTGGCCACGCCCACGGCCAGGAGGTCGCGATTCAGATTGGTGCGGCGCTGCCATGGGTCCAGGAGATCGATGGCCTTGGCGCTCAGCAGGGATTCCAGCGTGCCGACGAGGGCATACATGATGATCCATTTCAGGCTGGCGAGGCTTAGCAGGCCGGAGAAATCCGGGTGGGTGATGGCCTTCAGCATGTTGCCCGGCAGGGTCACCAGGTTCTTCGGGCCCACGGAGTATTCATGACCGTGAAATTGGTACATGTGCTCATGGGCGATGTCGAAGTACACTGCCAGCGGGGTGGCGACGAGGAGCACCAGCATGGGCCCTGGGATGGCCTGCACCAGTTTGTTTTTGATGCACAAACGACCAAACAAAAGCAGCAGGGAAATAGCGCCGATGAGGGCGATCTCCGGATTCATGTGCATCAGGCTTTCGGGGATTTCCGCCAGCAGTTCCAGCGGCTCCTTGGCATGGGCGGCTACGCCGAGCGCCACATGCACCTGTTTGGCCACGATGATCACACCGATGGCCGCCAGCATCCCGTGAACAGCCGCTACAGGGAAGAACTCCCCGAGCGTGCCCAGGCGGAAGGCCCCGAACAAAATTTGGAGAATGCCCGCCACAGCACCTGCGGCCAGGGCTTTTTCATAGCCAAGCTCCTGCACGGAACCCAGGACGATGACGATCATTCCCGCTGCCGGACCTTTGATGGTCAGTTCCGAATTGCTCAGAAACGGGGTCAGCAGACCGCCGATGACTGCGGTGAAAATACCAGCGATGGGAGGGACGCCGGAAGCGATTGAAATGCCCAGGCACAAAGGCAGGGCGATGAGGAAGACAAGGAAACCGGAAACAAGGTCGTTTTTCAGATGCCTCTGAAAACCGGCGAAATTTCCGATTGGGACTGGACCTGGT
>DMMK01000652.1 GCA_003453085.1 Verrucomicrobiales bacterium | reverse complement strand
ATGTGGGGCAGGGCGGGTGAAGAGGCTGCCCTCGCTGGCGGCGGCCTGTTGCGCCAGGGCCGAAAAGGCCAGCCAGCCAATCCCCGAAGAGGTGGTCTGCAACATCCGGCGTCTGGAGAAGGGTGATGCGTCCATGATGGCGAGGGGTGGTTGGCCGAACAAAAGATGTGTCCACCGTTAATACGTGGACCGGACTCTGATTCTGGCATGCGGCAGGACGGGATGACGAGCAAAAAATGGAGGCCGACAAGGCATGCCTTTTGAGGGGGCGCTTGCGCAACGGGGGCGGCACTGCTCTTTCTGTGGGCATGCCGATGCCTTTTGTGAACGAACCCCACCCGCTGCTGCCGCCGATTGACCGCGTGTATCGGGCGGAGGAGATCAATGCCTTTGGCAAGGACCGCGGCCCGGCCTTTTATGAGACCTGCCACCTGTATGCGCAGAGCCTGTGGCAGATCGGCTTTCCGGCGAAGTGTATCCTGCTGCTGAACCGTGCACTGTCCTCACCGATGCCCGGCAGTGAGCCGGTGCTAGCCCGTTGGCCGCTGCCTTACCAGGCGATGGCCTGGCTGCTGCTGCACCGGCCTGAAGGGCAGTTCATCGGCAATCCGCGCCGTCACTGGCAGCATCTGGCCACACGGATGGTGGAGCCCAACAAGGAACTGCGGACCTGGCGGGCCTGGGCCTGCTGGTATCTGGCCAAGGAGATTTTGCCCGAGGCGGAGTTTCCGGGAGATCTGGAACAGATCCGCGAAGAGGGCGTGGTGGAGCCGACCTATGCGGACATTGTGCAGCATCTGACACGCCTGTCCCCGGCGGATGATCTGGGGCAGTGGCAGATGGCGCTGTCCGGGTCGCATCAGCAGTTAGGCCGGGCCGAGCGGCAGGCATTGGCCGTGAGGGTTCGGCGGATTGCCGAAGATGAACTGCCTGTGGTACAGCGCTTGGGGCATGAAATCTGGCGCAAATACTACCCGGGAATCATCAGCGAAGGGCAGATTGATTACATGCTGACGGTCTGGTATCAGCCGGATGCGATGGCGCGGGAGATGCAGATGCGGGGGGCGTGGTTTGCCTTGATCGAGGCGGAGGCGCGCGGGCCTGTGGGCTACTTGTCGTTTGAGCGTTACCCTGAAAATATCCTGTTCATCAACAAGCTCTACGTACAGCCGGAGGTGCATGGTCTGGGGGTGGGGGCTGCGGCCCTGGCCTGGACGGAGGCACGTGCCCGTGAACTGGGCTGCCACGCTGTGCAACTGCGGGTGAACAAGCGCAATGCCCCGGCGATTCGGGCGTATCAGCGGGCAGGCTTCCGGTTTGTGGAGGATGTGTGCAGCGACATAGGCAGCGGTTACGTCATGGATGACTTCCGGATGGAAAAAAAACTGTGAAGCGGGGCTATCGCCAGTTCTCCAGGGTCAGCCCTGGCATGCGTTCAAAGTGACGTGTGTTGCCCGTGATGACGATGGCATTGTGAGCGCGGGCGATGGCACCAATCATCATGTCGGCATCGGCCAGACAGCGCCCCATTTTTTCCAGCTCGGCTTTGAAGAGGCCGAAAAACTGCGCTGCGTGCTGGTCCATGCCCAGCACGCGGAGAGTTTTCAAGAAGGCATCCACGGCGCGTTTGTTTTCCAGCGGTTTGGCAGATTTCGCCGCGCCATAATAAAGCTCGCAAGCGGTGATGATGGTGGTGGCCACTTCATCATAGATGCCACGGCGCTTGAGGATGATCTCCTCACGACCGCGTAGAATTTCGATGCAGTGGTCGGTATCCAGAATCCTCATAGAGTGACCTCACGGCCAGGGGTGCGTGCGGCGTAGAGGGCTTCAATTTCAGCCTCCAAGCTGACATCGGACTCCCAGGTGCCTGCGATTTTATCCCAGGCATCCGCTTGTTCATTCACGCGGCATTCATCCCAGTTTTCGGTTTTCAGGGTTGGCGCAGGTTGGTCAAAAGAGCGCTCGAGGCGGTGGATGATCTCTTTATTGAGGCTGCGGTGCGTGCGTTCAGCCGAAGTCCGAAGTCTCTCAATGAGAGATTCCGGCAACGATTTTAACGTTAAAGCGGTCATGGTTCCATAATGGAACCGTTTTGATTTTTATCAATCTTTACTTCAGGGTCTTGATGTACATCACAAGGCTTTCGATCTGGGATTCATTCAGGATGCCGGCGTAGATGGGCATGCCGGTATCGAATTTTTCGAAACCTTTGACGACTTTGGCGCTGGGATTGGTGATGGATTCGCGGAGGTAGGCTTCATCGGCCAGCGCGGTTTTGCCGCCTTTGCCGAGGATGCGCTGCGTACCGTAGATGCCCTTCCAACTTGGCCCGACTTTGCCGACGGTGCTGCCATCAATGCTGTGGCAGGCCATGCAGCCGATCATCTGATAGAGCTTGGCCCCTTCTTCCACGGTTGGTTTGGCGAGGGCCACCGTTTCGGTTTTGCGGGGAGTGAGGTCCACGGTGATGTCGCCGAAGCCTTCTTTGGCCGGATCAAACTGGGCGAGTTCCCAAGGGCTGAAATAGGCGGTGTTCGCGGCCTTGAGGCCATCGGCACTTTCCAGTCCCCAGCCGATGCGCATTTGATGCACGCCAGCCTTCATGTCGGGGATGCCGACAAAGACACTCATGCCATCCTTGCTGAGGTAGGCGCTGCTGGCGGTCACCCATTCCTGGCCGGTACTGCCATCCATTTTCAGGTGTGGGGAGCCGTAGTCGAAGGTGCGCTTGTAGTTCCAGCGTTCGGCGCTGTAGCTGGCGGGATCGGTGGCCAGCTTTTCGCTCATCCGGGCGTTGAAACGGAGCAGCAGGCCTTTGTCCATGGGGGTGACTTCTTTGAGAAGCACGCGGGGTTTGTCCGTGTAGCGAAGGCGCACGAGGCCGCTGAGCTTCTTGGCCGTGGTGCCCCAGACTTGGAAACCGACGACGTAAAGCTGTCCATCGGCCGGGTTCACGATGGCATTCAGAGGGCCGAAGTCGAACTCGCGCTCAAAGCTCATGACGGTGGCCTGGGGACGCTTGAAGCGGTCATTCATCAGCACGCGGAAGAGTTCCGGGCGGTTGTAACCGACGTGGATCAGCTCATCATTCAGCGGGCCCATTTTGGCACCGATGAGCCAGGTCTGAGTGGCCCCGCTGGGGTTCACCGGATGTGGCAACCAGACCAGAGGCTCGGCAATGGGGGCGGGATAAGCTTCCTTGGGAGCGATGGTGGGCAGGTGACCATAAAATTGGTTATCCCGGATGATCTGGATGGGCGTGGAAGGGACGTAGTTGCCCTGCTGATCGCTGGCGGTGACGAGGCCGGTTTTAAGATTCACTCCAATGAAGGGCTGGCGCAGGCCGTGGCCGATGACCTCGAAGGATTTGCCATCGGGGGCCACCTTGATGACGGTGCCGTTGTGCTTGCCAAAGGTCGTGCCTTCCTGGCCGCCTTTGGAGATGTAGAGGGCACCTTCAGGGCCGAGCTTCATGGAGTTGGGGAACTCGCGCGTCTCTGCCGTCTGGGAGAACAGATTGCAGAACATTTCATACTGGTCGGCTTCGTGGTCGCCGTTGGTATCGGCCAGTTTCCAGATGCCGCTGCGGTCGAAAACGAAGAGTTCCTTGTTGCGGAAGAC
>DMMK01000539.1 GCA_003453085.1 Verrucomicrobiales bacterium | reverse complement strand
CGCCGCCCAGGGCTGCCTGTTCGCCTCCGGTGACGAGCTTGGTGCCCACTCCCCAGACATTGATTGCAGCTCCCTGATGCTTCAGGCTTTCGATGAGATGTTCATCGAGGTCGTTGCTGGCCACGATGTTTGCCTGAGGAAAACCACCCTCATCCAGAATGCGGCGGGCCTCGATGCTCAGCCAGGCGAGGTCCCCCGAGTCTAGCCGGATGCCCGCGAGCTCGTGACCTTGAGCCCGCAGCCTTTGGCCTATCTCTACGGCATGGCGCACGCCTTCCACGGTATCATAGGTATCCACCAGAAACACACAGTTGTTAGGCATGGCCTCGGCATAGGTAGCGAAGGCTTCTAGCTCGGTATCGAACGACATGACCCACGAGTGGGCATGGGTGCCGCGTACGGGAATGCCATGGGTCATGCCCGCAAGCACATTCGAGGTCGAAGCGCAGCCGCCAATGAAAGCGGCCCGGCTGGCCATCACAGCACCATCCGGGCCCTGGGCCCGGCGCAGGCCGAATTCCAATACGGGCTCCCCTTGCGCGGCCTGGCAGACACGCGCAGCTTTGGTGGCGATGAGGGTTTGGAAATTGATGATGTTGAGCAGGGCGGTCTCCACTAGTTGAGCCTGAATGAGCGGACCCTGAATGCGCAGCAGGGCCTCATGAGGAAACACCACCGTGCCCTCAGGAATGGCCGCCACATCACATTGCCATTTCATGGCACCGAGATAGTCGAGGAAACCAGGTTCAAACAACGGCTTGCCATCTCGTCCTGGGATCGTGGTTAGATACTCCAGCTCCGCCGGAGCGAAGTGGAAACCATGCAGCCACTTCACCACATCGCCCAGACCAGCAGCGACGGCATAACCGCCTGCAAAAGGCAGCTTGCGAAAGAAGAGATGGAAGACGGCCTCTTGCTCGGCCTTGCCGCATTTCCAATAGCCCGCAGCCATGGTGAGCTGATAGAGGTCGGTGAGGAGGGGGGTATCTGTTTTCATGTGAGGAAATTAATAAGGAGGCAACAGACGGCGAAAGCCATGCGTGAGGACGATGCCAAGAAACAGGAGATTGCGTGGCAAAAGCATCAGGGTGGCTAGGTGTGGAATGGGAGTCTTGCTGTCTGCAAGTCGCAGAGGTAAGGTCTCTGCGATTTGCCTTATGTAAGTGATGGATCTTGGCCAATCGCAAACACCGTTTAGCCAAGCAGTGGGGATGTCTGCTTCAGCTGTTTCTGCGCCGCAAATGCCTCCGGCGATGGCCGCGACGGTGTCTGTATCGCCGCCACAGGCAATCACTTCAGTGAGGACCTGTTTGAAATTACCCCGGTGCCGTAACCAGGCATACAAAGCCACGGAGACGGTATTGGGCGCGAAGCCCGAGACACCTCGTTCACAACCGATGGCCGAGGCATATTCAGCCACGGTATTTTGAGACTCAAGAGCCGTGACGAGTTTAGCAAAACGATCCTCCATCTCCGGGCTGGTGATCAGGGAATGAAGATGCTCAAGAATCTGAGGCGTTTGTTCGCCATTGGTCGCTGCGGCTGCGGCTTCTGCCACGAGTAGTGCCGATTCTTCGGCTCGTGGATCCGTGTGAGTGAGTCGGCAGGCGGCTAAAGTAAAGGCGCGTCTCTTTTCGGAATCACCGGAGAAAACAGCTCCGAGAATGGCGCTGCGCATCGCTGCCCCATTCCCTGCGGAAAGAACTCCGGCACGCGAAGTTGGAAAGCCAAGCCAAAGCCTGAGGATGGCCTTCGCGGTGCTCAATCCCACCCCTGCGGGCAAGGCGAGCAACCACCAGCGCAACGACCTGCCCAGCGAACGCTGAAAGGCGGCGGGATCGTGAGGATGACGCATCAAGGCCGTGGCTACCATGAGCGTGTGTTCGGTATCGTCACTGAACATTCCACGACCGAAGAACAGGCGATGGCCTAACTGAGAGTGATGAAACCGCATGGCCCTTTTTCGCGACATGCCTTCGGTGGGTAAACCCAAGGCATCGCCGATGGCCGTGCCGAGCAGGCAGCCGAGGATGGAGAGGCTCCGTCCATCCCGGTGATCGCTGGTTTTGTTGGTGGGCGCATTCATCAGACAGGGGTGCGATTTCTGGCTGCCAGATATTCTGCAAGTCGAGGATTGTGCTTCCTGGCCAGGATGCCGTGGTAGCGGGGGGAACGGATCTCGGCCATGAGGAGAGCGACTGTCACCGGAAGCTGGGTGAGCAAGGGTGGCCAGGCTTCGAGCGACAGCCGGCTCATCCAGAAACCCACATTCAGCAGAAAGAACAGGGCCCAGAGAAGTTCATAGTTCCGGCGCAGCCGGAAGACATTGCAGAAGAGGAAGAAGTGGCCAATGACGACAGGAGGCAACCAGTTCAACGCATTGTCCCGGCGCGAGAGCTCGAAGGTCGTGGCTCCTGTGATCACCAGAACAATGGCATCCGTGATCGAAAATCGGAAGCCATGCATGGAATGAAGGGATTTAGACATGGAAAATGGTTTGGGTAACGGTGCCTTGGGCATTCACAAAAATGTCGAGGTCGCCAAAGGTGGAGTTAAAATTTCTGACCCTGAGATCTCTGC
>DMMK01000442.1 GCA_003453085.1 Verrucomicrobiales bacterium | reverse complement strand
GATTGATACCCCAGCCATCACGGATAATCAGAACAACGGGTTTTTTGGCCATAAGAATCCCTTTTCATCCGTCAGAATCACCGATTCTGCAACCTCGGGTGATTCTAGTTGACCTCTCGCCTGCCACCTCTTTCCTGCGCGACACTTCATGAAGACCACGCCTGTCACTCCCGCCGACCTCCGCAGCTCCGTCATCGCCGTCCCGCCGCTGTGCCGGAATGCGGACCTCAGCCTCAGCCGTGAGGAGAACAAAAAGCTGATCGACCACATGTATGCCGGTGGCATCCGCACCCTGCTTTACGGGGGCAATGCGAATCTCTACAACATCGCTCTGTCTGAGTACGATTCCCTGCTGGCCATGCTCACGGATCTGGCCCCGGACGATCTCTGGATGGTGCCTAGCATCGGGCCGATGTACGGCACGGCGATGGATCAGGCAGCCATCCTGAAGGATCACAAATTCCCGACAGCCATGCTGCTGCCGACTCTTTTCCCCTCCAAGCCCGCTGGTGTGGCCACGGCCATTCGCCATCTGGTGGAAAAAGCGGGCATGAAGCTGGTGCTCTACATCAAGGACGAATCCTACATCACCCCGGAACACGCGGCAGAGCTCGTCAATGACGGCCTCATTTCCTGGATCAAGTACGCCGTGGTGAAGCCTAACCCGGCCGATGACCTCTACCTCACCAAGCTGGTCTCCCTGGTGAACCCGGACCTCATCGTCAGCGGCATTGGCGAGCAGCCTGCTATCATCCATCTGCGCGATTTCGGCATCACCGGCTTCACTGCGGGCTGCGTCTGCGTTGCCCCACGTCTCAGCATGGATCTCCTCCGCGCCATTGACGCCAAGGACTACGACCGCGCCGAGCAGATCCGCGAGATCTTCCTGCCACTGGAAGACCAGCGCAATGCCCACAGCCCCATCCTGGTCCTGCACCATGCCGTCGCCCTCGCAGGCATCGCCAAAACCGGCCCTGTCCTGCCTCTGCTCACCGAGCTGCCAGATGAACTCCTCCCCGGCATCGAAAAAGCTGCGAAGGACCTGCTGGTGAAAGCGGCGTAAACCCCAATAAAGTGTTTCTCCGGGCCTTGGTGCTTCTTGCATCAAGGCCCTCTTTTTGGCGGAGTAGGGCCTCTTCAGCAACGCTCAGCGCTCCACAAACTCTGCTTCACTAACATTCCCGTCGCTGTTGCGGTCGAAGTTTTTGAAACGCGTGGGCGCGTTGTCCTTTTTGGCCAATCCTTGGTTGTACTCTTCGAATGACAGGAGGCTGTTGCCATCTTTGTCCCAGCGTTTGAAAGTGCTACGCAAATTCTTGACCGACATCTTGTTCGTCGCTTGTGCGGTTTCCAAGGGCGGTGTGGATTTCTTCGCTGCTGCGTTTTTTGTCTCGGGTACTGCCGGCACTGGCAGCATCTTTTGCCAGGCGCGTATTGCCTCCATCATCTGGGCGGTGCGTTCTGGCTGCGCAGTCACGAGGTTGTTTTGCTGCTGGCGGTCCTGACTCAGATCATAGAGTTCCACCCGCTCGCCATCAAACCGGGTCACAAGCGTGTGCTCGCCGTCTCGCATGGCCAGTTGTGGCCAGTCGGCCTCTTTAGAGTTGGGGCCGCGCCATTCCCAAAAAAGCGGATTTGGACGGGTGAAATTTTCCCCTTTCAGAGCTGCGATGATGTTTATGCCGTCAGGCTGCCAGCTCTTGGGCGGCATGATGCCTGCTGCCGCCAGTAGGGTAGGCATTACATCCACACCCGCGATCACGCTTGTTTTGTCCACACGTTTCGCGGGCACCACACCTGGCCAGCGCACTAGGAACGGCACATTCACCCCACCCAGGTAGAGGCTGCGTTTGCGACCCCGCAGACCGCCGGTGTCACCCACGCTGAAATAAAGTTTCTGCCCAGGTTTCTCCATCGGGTTTTCAGGCCCGTTGTCACTGGAGAAAATGACAATCGTGTTTTTGGTTAGGTTCAGTTCGTCGAGAAGATCCAGCACCCTCCCTATCTGTTTGTCTGCCCGCGTGATGGCGGAAAAGTAGGTTCGCTGTGGCTCTGCTGTGTCCGGGTAGGCCTGCTTGTCTTCCTCGGTGGCTGAGACGAGATGATGCGTTTCGTGAATCCATAGGTTCACGAAAAACGACGATCCCTGCGAGGCCCGGATGAAACGCAGCGCATGTTCCGTTGCTGCGGTGGTTTGGAAAGACGCACCCGTCGTGTCATGCGCATCACCGGCTTTGTCCGCCACGCTGGTGCCTTCAAAGACACTTCGTCCTGGGCCCGTCCACACCGCCGCCTCATCGTAGCCATACTCGGCGGGGAGCGGTGCCTGGATTTCACGCCCGCCTCCGGAAAGATGCCACTTGCCAAAGTGCGCTGTCTTGTACCCAGCCTGCTGCATCAGGCGTGGCAGCAGCGTCGCCTTCGGGTCCAGCCAGTCGGGCATGCCTCGCTCCACATTCTGCTCATGACTGGCAAAGTGCTGGTGCACGAGATGCCGGGCTGGATACTGCCCGGTGACAATGGCTGTGCGACTGGGCGAACACACCGGATTGCACACCACAAACTGTTGAAAGTCGGTTCCTTCCTTCGCCAGCCGATCCAGGTTCGGGGTCTTCAAATGCGGATGTCCATGGCAAGCCAAATCACCCCAGCCCCAGTCATCCGCGTAGATAAAAACCACATTAGGCCGCTCCGCCTCCACCCGGCTGAGGCTGAATACGATCATGGCAAAGATGAACAGGCGCTTCATGGGGATGTAATGACGATCAAAGTCCCGTATGTGAGAGAGGACTCTGGCCCGTAAACGAGGGATGCCCGAAGATCCTTCAAGCACCCGGTTCGATCTTT
>DMMK01000297.1 GCA_003453085.1 Verrucomicrobiales bacterium | reverse complement strand
CAGAGCGCATTCTAGCAGCGCTTCCGTGCACCCTTCTATGATTGCCTCTCGTATCTCAGGATCTTTCGTCCTGTCTCTCTGCACTGCCGTCTGTCTTACCACTCACGCGGCGGACCTGACCCTGACAGACGTGACTGATTTTGAGTCGCTGCAAAAGCTGGCGGCGCAGGTCGCCCAGAAGCCATATCAGGCACCTTCCCAGCAGCTGGATCCTTTTTTCGAGGGACTCAAATACGATGGGCATCGGCAGATCCGGTTTTTGGAGGACAAGTCCCTCTACGGTGAAAATCAGGAAGCCTACCGCGTGCAGTTTTTCCACCCGGGCTGGATGTTCAAGAAGCCTGTGGGTTTCTTCAATGTGAACGGCGTCACCACGACTCCGGTTCCCTTTGACGCGAGCCTCTTTGACTATGGCAACCTGAAGCTGCCTGAAGGTTTCAAAAAACCCGAAGGCTACTCGGGTTTCCGGGTTCTAGCACCGCACTCCCTACTCAACAAGCGGTTCGAGTTCATGGTCTTCATGGGCGCCAGCTACTTCCGGGCGGTGACGACGGAACTGGGGTACGGCATCAGTGCCCGTGCCGTGGCTGTAAACACCATCGGAGGCAAGCCGGAGGAATTTCCTGACTTCACGCATTTCTGGTTTGAGCAGCCCAAGGTCGGACAGAAGTATTTTCGCGTGCTCGCCTTGCTGAACGGACCCAGCATCAGCGGGGCCTATCAGTTCGATGTTTCACCCGGCAAGACCACAGACATGCTGGTGAAAGCCACCCTATTTCTGCGCCAGCCGGTGGAGATGCTGGGCATCGCCCCTTTTTCTAGCATGTTCTGGTTTGGTGAAAACAGCCATCCGAAGCCCTATGACTTCCGCCCTGAGGTGCATGACAGCGATGGCCTACAGATCGAGGTCGAAGGCGGTCCTTCCATTTGGCGTCCGTTGGATGTGAGCCGCGACCTGCGCCTGAGCGTCTTTGAAATGGACAAGCTGAAAGGCTTTGGCCTGGGCGAACGTGACCGCGACTTTAACAACTTCCAGGACCTGGAAGCCATGTATCACCGCCGTCCGGCTGTGTGGGTGGAGCCGATCAAGGGCTTTTCCAAAGGCTCCGTCGTCCTGGTGGAGCTGTCCACGGGTGAGGAAACCTGGGACAACATCGTGGCCATGTGGCGGCCGACAGAACTGCCGAAGACCCCAGCGGAACCGCTCAATTTCGAATATCGTCTTGCCTGGCTGGAGGAGCAACTCCCCGGACTGCTCTGCAAAGTCACCGATACCCGCCGTGGTTTCGTGATGAAAAAGGACGACCACGAGTACGTCGTGGATTTCACCAAAGGTGGCATGAAGCTGGAAAAAGCTGCCGACTGGGTGCCTGAGTTGGATGTGGTCGTCAGCAACGGCAACGCGAAGGTTTTGGACAAGCGTGTGATGTTCAACCGTGAAACCGGCGGCTGGCGGGCCTTTTTTAAACTGGATGTCCCCGATGAAACCAATCTCCTGGAGATGATGTGCGAGATGAAAGACGGGGAAAAGGTCATTTCCGAGCGCTGGATGTACCAGTGGCGTCGTTAAGTCCTCTTGGCGGGGACATTGTTTTATCTTGCAGATGGCAGGTAAATTTGATTTTTGTGCGGAAATTGCTTAACCCTCAGGCAGATGCGCTCTCTCTTTTACTGGCTTTTCTCGATCGCTTTGGCCACTTTGGCTACAGCCGCGTCGGATCATGCTGACAAGAATGGGGAGTTTTTGTGGAGCCCCGACCTTGCTGAGGATGTGCTGCCCGTGCCGGAGCCTTCCCGTGCCATCTTGCTGGGAGTGGGGATCTTGGCCATCGCCTTCACGTATCGCCAAGCTTGGCTGAACCTGAAGCGCAGGAACTGATCACCACAGAAGCAGGGTGAAAGGGGAGCTGTCCTTGACGCGCCCGCCCGCTGCTGTGCGGGTGATCTGCTCGAACTGGGAGGCCCATTCGCGGACGATCTTGCGGGCGGCGCTGTAGGGATTGTAGTCGTGGACAGAGAGGATGAGGGCGGAGCGGTTGTGTTCCGCATCGGCAAACTCGTAGAGGCTTTGTTTTTGTTCAGGGTCATAGACTCGGCCTTCGATGGCGATGTTGCCTTTCAGGGGTCTGCCGACCAGGGATTCCGCACCGGGCACGGCCAGGATGTTGATGGCACGGCGGGTGACGCCGGCGGCGATGGAATTGGGGTTGAACTCCACCACAGCGATCTCAAGCGTCACGCTGTCTTTCTGCGGGGAATCCACAAGCTGGTAGCGAGGATTGGCGGAGGAACGAAAGGCCTGGGAAAATTGGTCGTGGATGTAGGTGGCGAGTTTCTTCGCTTCTTTTTGGCGGGATTTTTCACGTACTTCCACCCGTGAGAGCGGCTTGGTCATGGGCCGCAGGTGCTCCAGGCTGATGGGGGCGATGAAGAGGGTCTTTTTGGTCTCGGCTTTGGCCCAGACTTCCTTGGAAGGGTTTCGCCAAACGCGCAGGAAGGGATCGTGTTCCGCTTTGGTCTTCTTCATTTCCGCGCCATGGGCGAGAAAGGCGGAGGGCTTGGCGGCTCCCGCTTTGGCGAGACGCTCCAGCGAACTGCAGGCTGAGAAGCTGAACAGGAGAAGACAAAAACAGAGGCGGACTGCAATCATTTCACGAGGGAGGATGGACGTGTGCGGACAGAATCGCTACGTTTAGTGTCATGAAACTGCTGTTTTGTTCCTTTTTTGTCGGACTTCTGGTGTTTTCCGCCGCAGGTCAGGAGCCAGGTTTTGCACGATTTGCAGCAGCCACCGTTCATCCTTTGGCCACGGATGCCGCCACGGCTGCCTATGCGCGTGGGGGTAATGCGGTGGATGCCGCCATCGCTGCGGCGCTGACCCTCGGCGTGGTGGATGGCCACAATTCCGGCATTGGTGGCGGTTGTTTCATCGTCATCCGGGCGGCGGACGGGAGCCAGGCGGCGATTGACGGCCGTGAAATGGCTCCAGCTGCGGCTCATCGCGACATGTATGTCATCGGCGGAAAGGTGGATGATGAGGCCAGCAAGACGGGAGCGCTGGCCCCAGGCATCCCGGGGGCCCTACGGGCCTATGAGCTGGCCCTGAAGAAGCATGGAAGGCTGACTCTGGCCGATCTGCTGCGTCCAGCGGCGGACCTGGCCGAAAAGGGATTTCCGGTGGATGAGGTCTATGCGCGGATGTTGTCTGCCACGGCTGAAAAGCTGCGCCGATTTCCAGCGGCTGCGGCCATCTTCCTGCATGCAGACGGCACGCCTCTGAAAAAGGGGGAGCTGCTGGTGCAGAAAGACCTCGCTGCGACTTATCGCGCCGTGGCGGATCAGGGGCTGGCATGGTTCTATGGAGGCGAGTTTGCCCAAAAGACGGCGGCCTGGATGAAGGAAAATGGGGGCATCGCCACCGTGGCAGATTTTGAGAACTACCGGGCGATCGAGCGTGAGCCGGTGCGCACTTCCTATCGCGGTTATGAGCTGGTCTGCATGCCCCCGCCCAGCAGCGGCGGAGTGCATGTGGCGCAGATCCTGAACATTCTGGAGAACTTTCCTCTCCGGCATTTTCGCGAAAGCAGCCGCATCCACGTGGTGACGGAGGCCATGAAACTGGCCTTTGCAGACCGGGCGCACTGGCTGGGAGATCCTGACTTTGCACCAGTGCCCAAGGGCCTGGTGGACAAGGCCTATGCGGCAGACCTGGCCCGTAAAATCGACCTGGATTATGTCACGCCCGTGCCCGCCCACCCCAAGCCGCCGCGCTGGGAAGGGGATGTTTTTGGAAAGCACACGACCCACCTTTCCACCGCCGATGCCGCGGGGAACTGGGTGGCCCTGAACCAGACCATCAACACCGCCTTTGGCAGCAAGGTGGTGATCCCGGGGACAGGCGTGCTGCTAAACAACGAAATGGATGACTTCTCCGTGCAGCCTGGAGTGCCGAATGCCTTCAAGCTCATCGGAGCGGAGGCCAATGCCATCGCTCCAGGGAAGCGGCCTCTTTCCAGCATGAGCCCCACGCTGGTCTTCAAGGACGGTGTGCCGCTGCTAAGTGTGGGTGCGGCAGGCGGGCCGACGATCATTACACAGACGCTGTTGCTGATCAGCCGGGTGATTGATGATGGCCTGGGTCCAAATGCGGCCCTAGCCCAGCCGCGTTTTCATCATCAATGGAATCCAGATGAACTGAAGATCGAGACCAAGTTCGATGTGGAGACTCTCCAGAGAGTGGAGGCCTTGGGGCACAGGCTGGATCGGACCTCTGCCTTTGGGGCCTGTCAGGTGGTGATGTGGGACAGCCAGCAGAAGAAGCTGGTGCCAGCCCATGATCCGCGCGTGCCGGGCAAGGCCGAAGGGCTTTGAGGCCCCGTGAATCAGGCGGCAGCGGCGGCGTCTGGTCGGGTGGTGGACATCACCGGGACAGAGGTGGTCTTCGAAGTCGGGGTGGCGAGGTAGCGCGGTTTTTGCGCCTCCTTTTTCATGCCGCCGATGAGGACGACACGGATGGTATCGAGCAAGATGAGGAGATCAAAAACGATGCCAGCATGCTTCAGGTAGTAGAGATCGTACTCGAGCTTGCAGCGGGCGTCGTCAGTGGTGGAGCCATAGGGATAACTCACCTGGGCCCAGCCGGTGAGCCCGGGGTGGATCATGTGGCGCTCCTGATAGAAGGCAAGTTCATCGGCTAACTGAGTGACAAAGGCAGGTTGCTCCGGGCGAGGCCCGACGAAGGACATGTCACCGCGCAGGATGTTGAAGAGCTGGGGGATTTCATCGATGCGGTACTGGCGCAGCAGCTTTCCGCCTGGGAATACACGGGGATCTTTGGTGCCGCTGGACCATTGTGGGCCGTTGACTTCGGCATCGGTGCGCATGGAGCGCAGCTTGAGAATCTTGAACTTTTTGCCAAAACGACCGATCCGTTCCTGGGTGAAAAACAGCGGGCCGTCCGGTGAGAAGATCTTCACGATGGCCATCCCGACCAGCAGCGGCCCTGAAAGGAGGATGAGCAGCATCAGGGAGGTGAGGACGTCGAAGGTGCGCTTCAGTTTACGAAAGTAGAAGTCCCGGGGGGCGCTTTCGGAGTGCATCAGCCACTCATTGGTCACCAGATGCAGGGGCACATACTGGAGATATTCTTCACAGAGGCCGATCAGCGGGCTGCAGGTCATGCCGGAGTAGCGCAACTGCCGGAGCAATGGGCGTGAGTAAGGATCGCCCAGCCGCCAGTCGGCAAAGACGATGCGGTCGATCTTGTGACGTGTGATGAGTGGCCCGACATGCTTCAGGCGGCCAAGAACATCCGAACCCCGGTCCGATTCCCGAACAGAGATGCGACCGACGATTTCAATACCGCGGGGCTTCAACTCTCTGAGGGACTGGTATTCTTCGAGCTCGCTGGGGGTCTCTGCCACGAAGGCCACGCGCTCCGGGGCAAAGCGATGTTTGTTAAACATCACCCAATGATGGAGCATGAGGGAGGGATAGGCCGTCGTAAGCCCCAGCAGCATGAAGCCGCGCCCCACCCGGGTGCCAAAATCCACATAACCGACCACGATCACAGCTATGAAAGCTGCCAGGAAGGCGAGACTGAAAAAGAGCCCGTGGACAAAAAAGCGTGAGCGACCCCGGGACTCCACCGAATACAGGCCGAGAATGTAGGAGGCCGTGACGAGGATGAGCGCCCCCACGCCAATCGGCAGCAGGTAATGGTCGAGTTTCCAAAAAGTCTGAAACCGCACATAGTTCGCTGCGAGAAAGCTGAACACGAAAAGCAGGCCGTCGCGACTGCCGCGACGAGCGATGGACATCCAATGACTTGTGCCGGGAAGAAGCATGGAACGGGAGAACTGTGTTACCACAGGAGGTCTTTCGAAGGACTTTCAATAAGTACTACTTCAAATATAACCTTACGTTACGGAGTTTTTTTCTCAGATCAAACAACTGCTGCCAATAAGTTTGTGCGCATTTTGTCCAAGAATGACTTTGTGCATACGTGCTTAGGGCGACTTCATCGGGAGGCTGGGCCAGTGCCTGATGAAGTGCCTCGGCATAGTCGGCGGGTTGGCGTCCCTTAACGAGAAATCCTCCAGAGGGTGCGAGGGAGGTGATTTCTGAGATGCCGCCAACGGCGGTGGAGACAAAGGCACGGCCGCTGGAAAAAGCTTCAAGGAGGACGTTGGGCACGCCTTCATTGAGGCTGGAAAGACACACGGCATCGGCTGCGCGCATGTAGTGTGCCACTTCGGCGGGGCCTTTGCGCCCGGCAAAGGTGACCTGTTTCGGGCCCAGCCTCCGCGTTTGGCAAAGGCTGCGCAGTTCCGGCTCCAAGGGCCCGCTGCCGATGAGGACGAGATGCACGGGAGTCTTCTGACTGAGCAAGGCGGTGGCCTCAATGAGCAGATCCAGTCCTTTGACGGGCAGAAAATTGCCGACAAACAGTAGGATACGGGGAGTGACAGGCAGTCCCAACTGTTGTCTGGCCTCCTGCTTGTCGCCAGGGCGGAAGGTGTGGATGTCCACACCGTTATAAACGGTGCTTACATTTTCTTGCGGGGCGTGGGAGCGCAGCAGCCGCTGCCGCAGATCTTCGCTGCGAGTGATGATGTGGGCGCGCTGGCTGAGGGCCAGGATGGCTTTCCGCCGCAGGGGCATGTCCAGGTACTGATGAACGTCTGAGCCTTGCGCGACGGATAGGAGGGGCAGCCCTTCCAATTCGCGGACATGGCTGACGCCGCAGGCATCGGGAAACAGCCAGGGCACCAGGAGCGCCTCCGGTTTCCAGCCCTGTGGGAATGATTTCAGGGCGCGGCGCACGGCCAGTGAGTAGAGACGATCATTCAGCCCGCCAAATTTGGGCACGTAAGGGGTCCAGTGGTAGCTGGGGTGCAGGGATTCATCCCCGGCACGGCATTGAAGCGGGCATGTTTTTCCCGCCCAGAAGCCATGGCCGGGACGCATGCAGAGCACGCGGATGTCGGCCTCGGGCATCTCTGCCTTCATGGCGTGCAGCAGCGTCACATTGTCCAGTCCCCGCC
>DMMK01000423.1 GCA_003453085.1 Verrucomicrobiales bacterium | reverse complement strand
GGCCTACGGTGCCGACCAGATCCAGAAGCTCGAAGGGCTGGAAGCTGTCCGCCTCCGCCCTGGCATGTACATTGGCGATCCGGATGAGCGCGGCCTGCACCACTGCGTGTTCGAAGTCGTGGACAACTCGATCGACGAGCACCTCGCGGGCTATTGCAAAAACATCTGGATCAGCATCCACACGGACGGCTCCATCAGCCTACAGGACGATGGCCGCGGCATCCCGGTGGAAATGCACCCGAAGGCGGGCATCCCGACGGTGGAACTGGTGCTCACCAGCCTGCACGCGGGCGGCAAGTTCGGCGATGGGGCGTATGAATTTTCCGGTGGTCTCCACGGCGTGGGGGCGAAGTGTGTGAACGCCCTTTCGGACTGGTTCAAGTGCGAAGTTTTCCGCGATGGCAAGATCTACGCGATCGGCTTTGAGCGTGGCAAAACGACGGAGCCGCTGACGGTGCTGGGCGATCTGGACGATCCGAAAACGACGGGCACGAAGATCTCCTTTTACCCGGATGCGACGATCTTCACCCTGACGACGGTGTTTGTGTTTGAGCGCCTGCTGGTGCGTCTGCGCGAGCTCGCTTTCCTGAACCCTGGGATCCGCATCACGCTGACCGATGAGCGCGGTGAGACGGAGCGCCAGGAAGTGCTGTTTTACCAGGAAGGCGTGAAGCAGTTCGTGCGTGAACTGGGCGCGGACAAGGACAAGATCCACCCGGATGCCATCGCGCTGGCCGGTCGCCGTGAGGTGGTCATTGATGACAAGAACAAGTTCATCCTGGTGGACTGCGTGCTGCAGTGGAACAAGGGGCTGAACGAGCAGACGCTGTGCTTTGCCAACGCCATTCCGAACCCGGACGGCGGCACGCATTACAGCGGCCTGAAGGCAGCCTTGACCCGTGCGGTGAAGGCCTACATCAACACCAATCCGAAGAGCTTCAAGGACAAGCTGCCGGACATCGAGAGCGATGACTGCCGCGAAGGCCTGATCTGCGTGCTGAGCGTGAAGCTGCCGAACCCGCGCTTCAACTCCCAGACGAAGGTGAAACTGGTGAATGGCGAAGTGGAAGGCGTGGTCAGTTCCATCGTTTATGAAGGGCTGATGCGCTTCTTTGACGAGACGCCGGAAATCGCCGTCACGGTGATCAACAACATCATCATCGCGGCCAAGTCCCGCGAGGCGGCCCGTAAAGCCCGTGAAGCCATCCGTAAGGATGCGATGAGCAGCGGTGGCCTGCCTGGGAAACTGGCGGATTGCTCCGAACGCGACCCGTCGAAGACTGAGCTGTTTATTGTCGAGGGTGACTCCGCCGGTGGCTCTGCCAAAATGGGCCGCAACCGTCACAACCAAGCCATCCTGCCCCTGAGAGGTAAGCTGATCAACACGGAAAAGGCCCGCCTGGAGAAGGTGCTGCAGAACAAGGAAGTGCAGACCATGATCACCGCCATCGGCACCGGCATCGGTGGCGACAGCGAGGTGGAAGGCTCCTTCAACATTGAGAAGCTGCGCTACCACAAAATCGTCATCATGACCGATGCCGACGTGGATGGCTCTCACATCCGCACGCTGCTGCTGACGTTCTTCTTCCGCCAGATGCCGGAGCTGGTGAAAGGCGGCCACATTTACGTGGCGCAGCCGCCTCTTTACCAGGTGACGCGCAAGAAGCGCGAGGAGTACGTGCAGGACGATGCGGAGATGGACGCGATGCTGCTGGAAATGGGCTCGGGCGAAATCAGCCTGCGCAACATTTCCGATGGCAGCACGGTGGCGGATGACCGTCTGAAATCCATTCTGGAACTGCTGGTGCCGGTGGCGAAATTTGCCGACATCATCCGCCGTCACGGCGGTGATTTCGAGGCCTACCTCCAGGCCCGCGATGAGGTCTCCGGCAACCTGCCGCACTACCTCGTTTCGATCCGCGAAGGCAATGAGGCGAAGATCTTGTATTTCCTTGGCAATGAGCAGCTCGCTGCCTTTGCCCGCGAAAACAATGACCTGCATCTTTTTGGCAAGCCTGAGGTCGATCTGGATGTCAATGCCCCTGCTGCACCGAAGGCTCATCGTCGTGCTCGTTTGATCGAGATTCACGAGGCCCATGGCATGAAAAAACGCTTCCAGCAGCTCGATGAACTGGGCCTGCATGTGGACCATTTCAGCAGCCAAGATAAACCTCTTTTCGAAGTCATCGAAGGCGATGGCGACCACGCCAAAGTTCACCCGGTTTTCAGCATCCCCGGCATCCTCGACAAGGTGATGGAGATCGGTAAACGCGGCATGGAAATCAAGCGCTTCAAAGGTCTGGGCGAAATGAACGCCAAGCAGCTTTTCGAGACCACAATGGACCCGACCAAGCGCACGCTTTTGCAGATCAAGCTGGATGAATCCAACGCCCAGGAAGCCGAACGCATCTTCACCATCCTGATGGGTGATGTGGTGGAGCCCCGGAAGCATTTCATCGAAGAGAATGCGCTGAATGTGCGGAATTTGGATGTCTGATTGTTGGTATGCCCTTACCTGAATCCATCATGAATCTCGGAGCGCCGCGCCATGCGACGCCCGAAATCATGGCTGCGCTCCGCGCTGAGAAAGCCCGGCAGGGGCAGATCATTGTGGAACGCGAGAAAACACGGCTTCATGGGCTTGCCGACTACATTGTCTCCAATCCAGAATCTCGCGCACAGGCCAAAGCCTATGTGATGCGTTTTTTGAACAGTCCGGACCATTCGGCGCTGCACTGGGCGCTCCGCGAATGGCGTGACATCTTGGAGCAGCGGTCGCTTTCTGAAATAGCGAGTCTGCTCAAGGATGATTCTGAGAGCACCCGACATTTGCGCGAGACGGCTCCGTTTGCCCGTCCTCAATCTGCACGTCTTGCCAAAGGCTGAATCACCATGGGTCAAGATATTGCCAGTGCCAAGCCTCTCACTTTCGTTGCTTTTGAAAAAGCGATTCGAAAAGCTGCCGAGGTCTATGGAGAAACCCGATTCATTGTGGTTGGACGTGGGTCTGTCGCCGTTACACTGCCTGACAGTTCGGATGAGCTTCGCCGCACGGCCGATATAGACCTTTTTGCCCCTTTTGATCCTGCCAAGATTGATGCCTGGGCAGCGATGGACAGCACCGTATCGGTTGAATCTGCGTTTTTCGTAGAGAACGGCTTTTACATTGAGCGGGTGGGGGAGTGGACCTTGCTGTCCCAGCCCGCAGGCTGGCAGGGGCGAGCAAAGCAGCTCTCCATTGACGAGATCGAGGTTTTTGTCCTTCACTCTCTCGACCTTGCCTATAACAAACTCGAGGCGGGCCGACCCAAGGACATTGAATTCATGAAGGAAGGTCTGCGCTGCAAGGCCTACCATTATGAAGAGGTCAGAGATTTTATCGCTCAGCACGCGCCTGACCGCGATACCCGCGAATTGATCCTGGAAAATCTCCGCTTGGCCGCATCCGAATGACCGCTTCCTACCAGCTTTCCCAGAAACAGATCGTTGATGGCCTTCCGCCATTGAAAGGCTGCTGGACGTTTGTGGGTGATGTCCATGGTCGGCTTAACAGCCTTCCAAAGCTGGGTCATCCTGTTGTTCAAATAGGCGACATGGGCATTGGTTTTGTGGAGCCAAAAGACGATGAGCAGCAACTTCGCCGACGCGATGATCTCTGGTTCATTCGCGGAAATCATGACGATCCTGCCGCTTGCCGCCGCCATCCCAGGTATCTCGGGGACTGGGGGCAGCATGATTTTATGTTTTGGGTTTCAGGGGCTTGGTCAATCGATCAAAACTTCAGGGTCGAAGGTGTATCATGGTGGCGTGAAGAAGAGCTGAACTATGAGGAAAGCCGCAGGGCTTTTGACGATTACGTTGCCGCCAGACCGCGTCTCATGATTTCCCACGACGGTCCGGCCAGCCTCTTCACACAGGGGGCTCCAATGGAGCTGGCCATGTTCCAAAGCACCTCGACGTCCAGCTTGCTTCAAACGATGCTTGAGGCACACCAGCCCGAATTTTGGCTGTTTGGCCACCACCATAAAAGCCGGAGTTTTACTCTGGGAGCCACTCACTTCCGCTGTCTGAATGTTGAGGAGCAGGTGACGCTCTGTTTCGACGACCATAAAGCCATTCATTAAATTTCAGACTCCAGTCCTTCTTTCATCACTGCTTTCCCTTCCATGCAAGAATCCAACACCCGTCCCATCTCAGTCGCTGACGAGGTCAAGAACTCCTTTCTTGATTACTCGATGTCAGTCATCATCTCCCGTGCGCTGCCGGATGTGCGGGACGGGCTGAAGCCTTCCCAGCGCCGCATTCTGTATGCGATGCATGAGCTGGGCCTGTATCCGCCGAAGAAGCAGATGAAGTGCGCGAAGATTTGCGGTGACACTTCAGGTAACTATCACCCGCACGGTGAGGCCGTCATCTACCCGACCCTGGTTCACATGGGCCAGCCGTGGGCGATGCGCGAGACGCTGATTGATCCGCAGGGGAACTTCGGCTCGGTGGAAGGTGACCCGCCGGCTGCCATGCGATACACGGAAGCCCGCATGACGCCCCTGGGCGGCACGCTGATGTCCGACATGGAGAAGGACACCGTGGACTTCGTCCCGAACTACGATGAACGTCTGACGGAGCCGACGGTGTTTCCGGCCGCGTTTCCTAACCTTTTGGTGAATGGTGGTACCGGCATTGCCGTGGGCATGGCGACGAACATGCCGCCGCACAACCTGGGCGAAATCGTGGACGGTGTCTGCGCGCAGATTGACAATCCGGCCATCACGAACAGCGGACTTGCGCAGTTCATCAAGGGCCCTGACTTCCCGACGGGGTGTGTGATTCACGGCCTGGACGGCATCCGCGAATACATGGAAACCGGCCATGGCAGCGTGCGGGTGCGCGGCCAGGCGGAGATCGTGGAGCACAATGGCCGCGAGCAGATCATCATCACGGAAATCCCGTACAACGTGAACCGTGCGGAACTGGTGAAGCGCATCGCGGAACTGGCCAATGAGAAGATCATCAGCGACATCACCTCCGTGCGGGATGAGTCCGATGAAAACACCCGCGTGGTGGTGGAGCTGAAGCGCGACGCCCGCCCGCAGGTGGTGCTGAACAACCTGTACAAATTCACCGCTCTCGAGAGCAGCTTCAGCATCCACATGCTGGCCATTGATGGCGGCCGCCCGCGCGTGCTGAGCATCAAGGACGCGATCGCCTGCTACATCGAGCACCGCCGCGAGGTCATCATCCGCCGCACCCGCTTCCTCCTGCGCAAGGCAGAGCAGCAGGCGGAAAAACTGGAGGCCTACTTGCTGGCCCTGGGCCATCTGGATGACTTCATCAAGATCATCCGCGACAGCCGCAACCGCGACGAAGCGCGTGCCGGGCTGAAGGCTTACCAGTTCAGCGTGACGACTGCCCGGAACCTGGGCATCCTCATCCGCAGCCAGCCGAGCATCCAGGGAGACAGCTACGTCTTCACGGATACGCAGGTGGATCAGATCCTGGAACTGCGCCTCTACCAGCTCACGGGCATGGAGCGCGACAAGATCAAGGCCGACTATGACGAGCTGCTGGCCACCATCACGGACCTGATGGACATCCTGGCGAAAGAGCACCGCGTGCTGACCATCATCAAGGACGAGCTGCAGGCCATCAAGGCCAAGCACGGCACCCCTCGCTACACCCGCATTGATGCGGCCGGCGGCGGCATCGAGACGATCGACCTCATCCCGAACGATGCGAACATCGTCACGCTGACCCACTTTGGTTACGTGAAGCGCACGCTGACCACCGAGTATCGCCTGCAGGCACGCGGCGGCAAAGGTTTGAAAGGCATGGAGGCCCGCGAGGCCGCCACCAAGGAGGACAAAAATGACTTCGTGGAGACACTGTTCAGCGCAAACATGCATGACTTCTTGTTATTCTTCACGAACACGGGACGTGTCTATGTGGAGCGTGTGTATCAGCTTCCTGAAGCCCCGCGCACAGGCCGTGGCCGCAGCATCAAAAACGTGCTGAACCTGCGCCCCGAAGAGAAGATCAACAGCGTGCTGCGTCTGGAAGCCCAGGGCGTGGAAGACGATGCGATGTGGAGCCCAGAGAAATTTGTGCTCTTCGCAACGAAGGACGGCACGGTGAAAAAGACGGCGCTGGAAGCCTTCAAAAACTACCGGAAAGACGGCATCATCGCGATCAACATCGAGGAAGGCAACGACCTCGTGGACGTGGTGCTGACGAATGGCAGCAGCGAGATCTGCTTTGCCACCCGCGAAGGCATGTGCCTGCGCTGTGTGGAGACCGACATCCGCGCCATGGGCCGTGGGGCAGCCGGCGTGCGCGGCATTCGCCTGGATGAAGGCGACTACCTGGTGGCGCTGACGGCGGTGGAGCCGGACACCCAGCTCCTGGTTGTTTCTGAAAAAGGCCTGGGCAAACGCACGCCGTTTGAAGACTACCGCCTGATCAACCGTGGCGGCAAAGGTGTGAAGACCATCAACATCACGGAGAAGACCGGCAAGGTGGTGGCCGCCATCGCGGTGCATGACGATGATGAACTGATGCTGATCACCAGCAAAGGACAGAATGTGCGCATTCGTGTGGGCGGGGACAAAGGCATCCGCGAAACGGGCCGTGTGGCCCAGGGCGTGAAGCTGATGGACCTCAAAAAAGACGAGACCATCCAGGATGTGGCGACCGTGATCGCCGATGAAGAGGATGAATCCGCCACCGGCGAAGAGGGCGAAACCGCCATCGTCACCGAAGGTGGAGACAGCCCTGCTGCGGGCAGCGAGGCCCCGGCCGAAGAAGCGGCTGAAACCCCTGAGGCGGACTCCACCGAGTCTTAATCACTAGCGCTGCTGAGACCCGCTCCCCCATTCCGCATGTCATCTCCTGCCTCATCTTTCCCACGGCTGCAATCTGCGCGGCTGTATGGGATCGTGGATCTCGGCTACTGCGCCCCGGCGCAGGTGGAGGCGATGACGGCGGCGCTGTGTGAGGGCGGGGTGGATCTTTTGCAACTGCGGGCGAAAAAGCTGGCACTGCCGGAGATCGAAAAACTGGCGCGGCTGATGCACCCCATCACCCGCGACCATGGCGTGCCGCTGATCATCAATGACCACCTCGAAATCGCCGCCAGCATTGGTAGCGAGGGCGTGCATGTGGGGCAGGATGATGAGGCGGTGGCCAGGGCGCGTGCGGCCGTGGGGCCGGGCGTGTTTGTGGGCAAGTCCACCCACAGTCTGGCCCAGGCCGTGGCGGCCCAGGCGGAGGCGGCGGATTACATCGGCTTTGGCCCGCTGTATGCCACGGGGACAAAGCCGGACTACGTCCCCATCGGCCTGCAGGACATCACGGAGGTGCATCAGCAGGTGTCGCTGCCCATCTTCTGCATCGGCGGAGTGAATGCGGAGCGGCTGCCGGAAATCCTCACCGCAGGCGCGCGGCGTGTGGTGGTGGTGTCGGCTTTTTTGCTGGCCCCGGATGTGCAGTCGTATGTACGACAGATCAAATCTTCACTGCCCTGATTTTATGGCCCTCGCTCCTGTGCTTCGCATCGCCTTTCTGCTGGCTGTTTCTGCCCTGACCGTCCAGGCCCAGGCACCGAAGCCGCTGCCGCCCGTGCTTCTGCAATGGGCCGAGGCGCAAAAAGACATGCCAGATATGGTGGTGGCCTTTCGCCAGACGCGCACGACTCCGGCCCTGAAGCAGCCGGTGAGCACACCGGGCAAGTTCTGGCGGTTCAAGGATGGGGCTTTCCGCTGGGAACTGGGCCAGCCTGCGGCTACAGTTTTGGTGCGGGATGGCACGGAATTCCGCGTGCGTGAAGGTGCAGACGGTGCCTGGCAGGCCCTGGATGAAAAGGATGCGCGCTACCGCATGTGGTCGCGCTTTCTCAGCGGGCAAGAGGCCTCGCCCGAGGAACTGCAGCAGCACTTCCTGGTGGCTGCGGCGGAGCAGACGGCGGAGGTGACGGCGATCACGCTGCGGCCCAAGGCCCCCTTCATCCGGCGGCACCTGCGGCAGCTTGATCTGCAGATTTCCCCCAAGACCTTTCGCCTGCTGCAACTGCGCGTGCTGCAAGGCGATGGCGCGAGCCTGACCATGGCTTTTTCGGACCCGGAAACCGTTTCTGCCGCTGAGAAGACAAAGCTGCTGGCGCGGTAGTTTCAGGCGGGGAGACGACCGGAGGAAAGTGTTGTCCATCGATCTTCACTTCTTGTCATTTTGTCGGGTGAATCGACTCTTATCACAGACAAAACCGATCCTTGTCGATGAAGCCGCCTCCTTCACTCACCTCTGCGGATGCCCAGCGTCAGTATCTGCCTGGGGAACTGCTGCATCTGGGCGATGGACCTGCGTGGAAAGATATCCTCGTGGAGATCTATTCCCGGCGGCCTGAGGAGAAATGCATGCTCGTGCCAGCCGTGGCGGAGCCTCAGATCGTCTGGCAAATTTCAGGCAGCGTGATGTGTGAGGAGCGGGATCTCGGCGGGGCATGGAGTTCTCACCACTCGGGTCCGGGTGATATTTTTCTGACGGCGTCGCCGACGCCTTACGAACTGCGCTGGAAGGCTGTGACGCCAGACCCTTCGCTGGTGATGCACGTTTTCATCGGCCTGCCTTTGCTGGCGCGGGTGACACATGATTTGTTAGGCCCTAATGCCGGTCTTCCCGTGTTGAGAGAAGTTTACGGGGTTCACGATGCCGTCCTGAATGTTCTTCTGGAGCATTTGCGGGCTGAGCTGGTGGAACGTCCTGTGGCCAGCGAGGTCCTCGTTCAGGGCATCGCGCAGACCCTGGCGGTGCATCTGGTGAGAAATTACCGCGATGAGTCCGCCACACGGCCGCCGCAGCCGAATGTTCTGCCTGCCTACCGGTTTCGCAAAGTGGAGGAGATGATGAGGGCGGCCCTGGAGGAAGGGGTGCAGATCGGCGCACTGGCCGAGGCCGCAGGGATGAGCGAGGCGCACTTTTCGCGTCTCTTCAAAAGCACCACGGGGCTGTCGCCATCCAAATATTTCATCCGCCTGCGCATGACGAAAGCGCAGCAACTGCTGCGGGAAACCAAGCACAGCATCATTGATATCGGCATGGAGGTTGGCTACACGAGCGCGAGCCACTTTTCGCAGGTGTTCAGAAAAGAGACGGGGCAGACACCGCAGGATTACCGCCACGCAGAGCCCTGAAAGCAGCCCGGAAGGTTTTAGCAGAATCACGACAGGGCAGAGCAGAACCACGAAAGCAGGGGCGGGGTCAGGGGATAACTTGGGCCCATGACTCCAGACAAAGTTTGCTTCTCAGACACAGCGCATCGGGTGAGTGACACAGGCACCAGCCGTCGATTTCAATCCTTTGCACTCGCGGTCACCTTGCCTTTCGCTTCGTGCAGCGCTGAGACCATTCCATCTATTTTGTTAGGCCAAAAAACGGAACCCGCCATCGGGCGGAAGGGGGACATGAAGATCACCGTGAGGATCGGCGAAAAGACACTGTACGGCAGCCTTCGGGATACTGCCGCGGGGCGAGATTTCCTTTCCATGCTGCCCCTGGTTCTTGATCTGAAAGATTACGCGAGCACGGAGAAAATCAGTGACCTGCCGAGGAAGCTTAACACCGCAGGCGCACCTGCAGGCGCGGATCCATCCATCGGCGACATCGCCTATTACGCGCCCTGGGGCAACCTGGCCATCTACTACCGGGACTCAGGTTATGCGAAGGGGCTGGTCATCCTCGGCAAGATCGATGGTGGGCTGGAGGCGCTGACCGCCACTGGCCCAGAAAAGGCGACGCTCGAACTCGCAGCGCCGTGAGGCCCTATCACACCCGTCAATAATTTCCATTCAATCAAAACCCATCCAACCGCAAAAAACATAACGACATGAACAACTCTACCACCCCCGCATTGACTGCCCCTCAAGGCACGCACGCCAGCCTCCGGTCCCTCACGGCCATGACTCTGGGAATGCTGCTTTCCACAGGCAGCGCAACCTTTGCCGCAGACACTTTGACCTGGGATAAGACCTTTCCGCCCAGCGATCGAGTGACCACTGAAAAGGTGTCTTTTTCAAACCGGCTGGGGATCCATCTGGTAGGCGATTTGTACCTTCCCAAAGGCATGGACCGATCCAAGAAATCCGCTGCGATCATCGTGGGCCATCCCTTCGGCGGGGTGAAGGAACAGACCTCGGGCCTGTATGCCCAGACGATGGCGGAACGGGGCTTCATCACCCTGGCCTTCGATGCCTCCTACAATGGTGAGAGCGGGGGACAGCCGCGTTCCATCGCCTCGCCGGAAGCCTTCGTTGAAGACTTCAGTGCTGCCGTCGATTTTTTGGGAACGCGCCCGTTTGTGAACCGTGACCGCATCGGCGTCATCGGGATCTGCGGCAGTGGGGGCTTTGCGATCAGCGCCGCGCAGATAGATCCCCGGCTGAAGGCGGTGGCGACCGTGAGCATGTATGACATGGGGCGCGACCGCCGCCAGGGACTGGGAGATACGATGACGAAGGAGGACCGGAGCCAAGCCCTCAAGCAAATTGCGGAGCAGCGCTGGACCGAATTCGAAGGCGGACAGAAAAAATACGTCATCGGAACGGCGGAGGTCATCACCCAGGATTCGCCGGCTGTGGCCCGTGAGTTCTATGACAACTACCGCACCCCGAGAGGGCAGGCATCGCGCTCCCCGAACCCCATGTCCCTCACCCGCAGCCGGGCCCTGCTGCAGTT
>DMMK01000636.1 GCA_003453085.1 Verrucomicrobiales bacterium | reverse complement strand
CCCGTCCTGTTGCAGTTCAGCCAGCATGACCATGACCTCCTGCGTCTTGCCGAGGGCAAAGACGGGGCTCATGACGGCGCCCCCGGCTTCATGCGTTTCGCGGATCACTCCGGCGAGACGTTCTTTTTCGCCTTTGCGGGAAAAGCCTTCCGGGCGTGCATAATCGCCACGCGTCGTCTCGGCGATCATCACGTCGATGCCGCTGGTGGGGAAGTCGGCGGCATCGACGTGATGATCGCCGAGACGACGCGTGGCGATTATGCACGCCCGGAAGGCTTTTCCCGCAAAGGCGAAAAAGAACGTCTCGCCGGAGTGATCCGCGAAACGCATGAAGCCGGTGGCGCCGTCATGATCCCCGTCTTTGCCCTCGGCAAGACGCAGGAGGTCATGCTCATGCTGCATGAACTGCACCAGGAAGGCCTGATCCCTGAGATGCCGCTCTACATCGGTGGTCTGAGCACCAAGATCACCGTGCTCTATGATCACTACGCCTCCCGCAGCCGCCGCAGCTATCCCGGTTTCCGCCTGCTGGACGACATGAAGATGCTCGTGCCGCGCAAGAGCAAGAAACGGCAGGAAATCGTTTCCAGCCCGCGCTCATTGTACGCGCTTTCCAGCGGCATGATGACAGAGCACACCGTCTCCAACACCTTCGCGCAGAAATTTCTCGATAATCCGCGCAACACCGTCTGCTTCGTCGGCTACACCGACCCCGATTCCCCCGGCTACAAGATCCGCAATGCCACCCCCGGCACGATGATCAAACTTGCCAAGGACATGCCTGCCGTGGCGCTGAACGCCCGGATCGAGAGCTTTGACCTCAGCGCCCACGCCACCCGCGAGCAGATCGCGGAATACGTGGAGAAGGTGAAGCCGAAAAAGCTGCTCATGGTGCACGGCGAAGAACCGTCCCAAGCTTGGTTCAGCGCCCGTTTTGCAGAGACCCTGAATCGCGACACCGAAATCATCCGGCCCGAGACCCACGCGCCGATTGATCTTTGGTGATTCCTCTTCGTGGCCCCGCCGTAGCTGCCCGCGCCAGCGGGTGGTCCAACGAAAGCTCTCACGCCTTCGACATACCCAAGCCCCGCGTCCTGTTGGACGCGGATAAACGGCATTACCTCAATTCAGAGGCTTCAATTCGGGTAACAGAAACTGGCCGTTTTTACGAATGAGCTGATCGTCGAAGTAGATTTCGCCGCCACCGTAATCAGGACGCTGGATGCACACCAGATCCCAGTGGACCTGGCTGCGGTTGGTGTTATCCGCCACGCCTTCGTAGGCCTGACCCGGGGTGAAGTGAAAGCTGCCGGCGATCTTCTCATCAAAGAGGATGTCACGCATGGGCTCGCGAATTTCGCGGTTAAACCCGATGGCGAATTCACCGATGTAACGAGCGCCTTCATCACTATCGAAGATCTTGTTAATCGCCGCCGTGTTGTTTGAGGTGGCATTAACGATCTTGCCCTTGGAGAACTCCAGCTTCACGGAATCAAAAGCGATGCCCTGATAAATCGTCGGCGCATTGTAGCTGACCACACCTTCCACGCTGTCCTTCACTGGCGCGCTGAAGACTTCTCCGTCCGGGATGTTATGCCGACCGCCACAGACGATGGACTTCAAGCCTTTGAGGCTGAAGCGCAGATCTGTTCCTGGGCCTTTGATGTGCACATCTTTGGCCTTATCCATGAGCTTTTTCAGCGAGTTCATGGCGGGGATGAGGGCGGCGTAATCCAAGAGGCAGACTTTGAAGTAGAAGTCTTCGAACGCACGTGTGCTCATGCCTGCCTGCTGGGCCATGGCACTGGTAGGCCAGCGCAACACGCACCAGCGGGTGTTGTTCACGCGCTCATTTTGCAGCGGGCGCAGCTTGGCCATCACCAGCTTCATGCGGTCGGCAGGGACATCACTGTTCTCGGTGATGTTATGGCTGCCCCGCACGGCGATGTAGCAGTCCATTTTTTTCATGAGCGCCAGCTCACTTTCAGCGATGACGTCGTATTGCGTCTCATCGGCATGGATCATCAGCTCGCGCGTGATGGTGGTGTCATGCAGCTTCACGATCGGGCGGGCCTTGGCCTCCACCACGGCACGGATCATGGCGTGAGCCACGTAGTTAGGGACGTCAAAGCAGTCAATCCAGACAAAGTCCCCCTTTTTTACCTGGGTGGAGTAACGGACAAGTTGGCGAGCGAGCTGGTCAACGCGTGGATCGTGCATGATCGCGATATAGAGGGGAAAAACGTCTGGGTAAAGACCGAGTTTCGCCGCTGCTACCTGAGCCCGCTATCGTTCATCCACGCCGCAGGCGGGTCCAAGAATACTTTTGGGCCTACTCCCCTGGCCGCCACTCCTGCCCGGTGCTTTCGCGGATGTCCACATAGGCGATGCCGGGATTCGTGAAGCGGATACGGCGCTGGCGAAACAAGGCCCCCAGCGCCTGCTTGAAGGCTTTTTTGCTGCAATCAAAGTTCTGCCGGATGACCTCGGGCGAGCTGTCATCATCGAAAGAAAGCTGCCCGCCATTGGCCTGGAGAGCTTGTAGGATCTGGTCGGTCAGCGGGGCCACACGTTGATACCCCCTCGCATCCAGGCTGAGATCCAGCTTTCCCCCTGGGCGGATGGCGGTGACGAAGCCCTTCAACTTCTGTCCTATCTCCAAGGTCGCGCCCACATTGCTGTGGTAAAGGAGGCCCTGGTGAGTGCCTTCGACGATGGCATTGTAGCCCAGCGGAGTCTCCGCCAGAATGACCAGGCCGACCGGCTGCCCTGGCTTGAACCCGACAGGCTGCGCTTTGTTGAGGTGTTTGTTAATCTTCGTTGTGGCGATGATGCGGTCCGTTTTTGCATCCACCATGACGTGAGCGATGACCGTGTCCCCCACAAAAACCTGTTCTGCCTGCTG
>DMMK01000666.1 GCA_003453085.1 Verrucomicrobiales bacterium | reverse complement strand
GTTTCAGACCCACCTGCTGCCGCTGGATGTGAGTGTGCTGCAACGGCAGTTCGCGCTGAACATGCCCCCCGTGCAGGTGGCGGAGCTGCTGAGGAAGCTGCTGCAAAACTGGCAGGAGCAACTGGGCGGCCTCTTTGCCCATCTGGGCTACAGTATGCCGGCCTTGTGCTTCGTGGTAGCGCTGCTACACCGCTTCCGCCGGCCTGAAACGGCGAGACTGCGGCTGAGCCTGGGCGTGCTGACCCTGGCGGTGGTGCTGGGCATGGGCTTTATCGGCCTGCCTGAGGGGAGGCTGGACGACAACCAGTTTTACCTGCTGCTGGTGCCGGGCCTAACCATTTATGGGGCAGCGATGCTGGCGGTGATGTGGGCGCGCCTGCATCCGAACGGAAATGGGCTGTGGACCCGGTGGGGCTATGCCCTGGTGGCGCTGGCACTGAGTGCGCTGCCGCTGCTGAACGTGCTGCCTGCGCAGGTGAAAATGGGGCTGACCCTGAGGAACCGCATCTACCCCCACTGGCCGCCTTATGTGCCGGACAGGGTGGCCCTGGTGAACCGGCTGGTGGAACCGGAGGAGATGCTGTTTTCCGACGCGCCATGGTTTGTCGCCTGGTATGCGGACAAGGTGACGAGCTGGATCCCGGTGAAGCGTGAGGAATTTGACCGGATGAAAGCCCAGGCGGAGGAAAGAGGGAATCCGGTGGCGGGATTCATCATGACCCCGGTGAGCACGCGCATGGAGTATCTGCATGAGGCCTTCAGCGGTCCCTATGGCGAATGGCCGGACCTGCTGTTCCGCGGGCCGATGATGGCCTTTGACCGCGACTTCCCTGCCCGGCCGGACTTTGACTACAAAATCCCGGTGGCGCTGGTGGCCATCCCGCTGGGGGCGAAGGAGAGCCTGAGCCTGCAGATGACCTTTTACACGAACCGGTCCCGCACGCTGAAAGACTGACCGGGCGATGCTAGACCGGCAGCGGGGCAGCGTTTTTTTCTGATCATCCCTTCTCATGGAGTCCCCGATCTTTTCCGTCCTCGTCATCGGCTGCGGCAGCATTGGTGAACGCCACCTGCGCTGCTTCCAAAAAACCGGCCGCGCCCGAGTGGCGGTGTGTGATACCAACAGCCGACTGGTGCAAGATGTGGCCTCCCGCTATGAGGTGCCGGGCTTTGACAGCCTGGAGGCGGCGCAAGCGGGCTTTGAGGCCGATGCATGGGTCATTTGCACCCCGGCACAGACGCACCTGCCACTGGCCCTGCGTGGGCTGGAGGCAGGCAAACATCTGCTGATCGAGAAGCCGCTGGCGGTGGATCTGACGCAGGTGGAGGCGGTGCGCGCAGCGATGGCCGGGAAGGCACTGCATGTGGCGGTGGCCTATGTGTATCACACAATGCCCTGGGTGCAGGCGCTGCGGCAGGCCCTGCTGGACGGGGTGATTGGCGAACCGAAACATGCAACGGTGGTCGCGGGGCAGCATTTTCCCACCTTTCGCCCAGCCTACCGGGAGATCTACTACACGCGGCATGAGACGGGGGGCGGGGCCATCCAGGATGCGCTGACGCACATGGCGAACATGACGGAGTGGCTGCTGGGGCCCACCACAAAGCTTTTTTGCGATGCCGCCCATCAGGTGCTGGAAGGCGTGACGGTGGAGGACACGGTGAATATTGTGGCGCGCAACGGCGGGACGCTGGTGACTTATGCAATGAACCAGTTCCAGGCACCCAATGAGGTGGAACTGCGCATCCATGGCGAGAAAGGCAGCCTGGCGATGCAGGGCCACAAACGGCGCTGGGGTGTACAACTGGCGGGCGAGGCCGACTGGACCTGGCACCTTCACCCCACGGTGGAGAGGGATGACTGGTTCATCCGCCAAGCAGGTTGCTTTCTGGACGGGATCGAAGGCAAGACGTCACCGCTCGCGACTTTCGAGGAGGCGGTGCAGACGCTGAAGTTCAATCTGGCGGCACTGGAATCCGCCAGGACTGGCCGACGAATCGAACTGACCTGAAGACAGACAGTGCCAGCGTCTTGGACAAGACTAGCTTGAACTTCAGAGACCTGCGGCGAGGGCGGCTTCGCGAACGAGCTTGATGAAACGCCGACGTTCGCCAGTAGCATCGGCACCTTGAGATTGCTCAGCCAAGGAAAGGACGAGGGCGTGATCCAGCTTAGGAGCCTGAGGGATGCCGCGCATCAGAAGACCAAAGCTGACAACGGCGCTGTCAAAAATGAAGTCTTCGCGGGCATTCTGCCAAGAATCGCCACGATCCAGGACCGCGAGTTTGGTGCTGTCAAAGGGCCCGACGGCCTGGGTAGTGAAGCGGCCTTTGTCCAGAGTGACGGTGGCCACAGTCTTGTCCACCGCAGGAGCGCCATTGGGCATGAACTCATACCAAAGGACATGGGTGCCGGACTGGCGCAGCTCTGCCGCAGGCTGATGACGCTCGCAAAGCTGGCGGTATTCGCGGACGTTGTTGGGATCGAACGTGACACGCAGCGGGTAGGTGGCAGGGCTGAGCGCGGCAGGCTGGTCTGCGGGCAACTGGATAGG
>DMMK01000278.1 GCA_003453085.1 Verrucomicrobiales bacterium | reverse complement strand
GCGGTCCTGCCAGACGATGGCTTTGCCCACGGGCTTGCCCGTTTTCCTGTTCCAGGCGACGGTGGTTTCCCGCTGATTGGTGATGCCGATGGCGGCGATGTCTTTGCCTGTGGCCTTCGCCTTTTTCAGGACTTCATTCATCGTGCGGAGCTGGGTGCTCCAGATCTCCGCTGCATCATGCTCCACCCAGCCGGGCTGCGGGTAATGCTGGGTAAACTCCTTCTGCGCGGTGGCAATGACCTTGCCCTTCTTATCAAACAGAATGCTGCGGCTGCTGGTGGTCCCTTGATCGAGCGCGAGGATGTATTTCATGCCCCGATTGTTCATATCGGAGGCATGGGGTCAAGCCGTCAAAGGCAGAGAGCAGCAAGAATGTCTCCTCCATTTCCAAGTCTAACCGACGGAGCAAATGCCCACGGCTTGTTTCAGCGAGGCGAGTTTGTCTGCTTTTTTCGGAATGAACTCCTGGCCCAGGTAACCGGTGTAACCCGTTTCCTGGATGGCCTTGATGATGGCGGGGTAGTGGAGCTCCTGCGTGTCATCAATTTCGGCACGTCCTGGGACGCCGCCGGTGTGGTAATGGGCAAAGTGGGCGTGCTGCTTCCGAATGGTGGCAATGACATCCCCCTCCATGATCTGCATGTGGTAAATGTCATACAGCAGCTTGAAGTGGGGTGAGCCTAACTTTTCACACAGAGCCACGCCCCAGGCGCTGTGATCGCACATGTAGTCGGGGTGGTTCACCTTGCTATTCAGCAGCTCCATCACCAGCGTGACGCCGAGTTTTTCGCACAGTGGCAGCAGGCGCTTCAGCCCGATGGCGCAGTTTTCCAGACCTTGCTCATCGCTCATGCCGTCGCGGTTGCCGCTGAAGCAGATGACTTGTTTAAACCCAGCCTCGGCACTGACTTTGAGCAGCGGTTCATAGGCCTGAACGAGGAGGTCGTGGTGCTCCACACGATTGAAGCCATGAGGGATGCTGCCGATCTTTTTGTTATCCGGTCCCATTGCAGTTGGAAAGCTGACCATGGCGCAGTGCAGGCCGTGCTTTTTCATCGTCGCAAAGTCAGGTGGATCCAGGAGCTCGATGGACTCAAGACCGATCTCCTTAGCGGCGAGGCACATTGTCTCCAGCGGAATGTCCTTGTAGCACCACTTGCAGACGGAGTGCTTCACCTTCCCCGCCTTATTGTCCGCTGCCCAGGCTTGCTCCTTCAGCATGGCCACCACAGCGGCGACGCCGAGAGAACGATTCAAAAACTGACGACGCGGAAGTGGGGCTGGATTCATGCGCAGGATTTAACGATGCCTGCGGGAGATTTCCAAGCAACGAATCTCAAAAAGAGCGCTGCACCTGCAGACGCACGAAGCGACGTGTTTTCACTACGGGAGCCAGAGACTCCTGCACCGTCACGAGTCGGATGGTGCCCGTTTGGACGACATCAGAGAGAACACTGCCACCGTTGCTGCCCAGCGCACCGGTACCAGCGATGCTGGTCGCGATGGTGGTCCAGTTGATGAGGTCGGCGCTCGTCTGGAGCTGGTAGGTCAGATCCGTGGCGGCACTGTCCCTGCGGAAGGTGAGACGATGCAGTGTATTGCTACCGCCAGGGAGGGTGCTGACGGTGAAGCCGCTGTTTTCATCCGCCAGCACCGGGCTGAGGCCATAGGCATACTCATGACGATTGGAGATGCCATCGTTGTCGAAGTCCGCCTCCTCATCGAGAAAGAAGCCGATGGCTTCATTTGGAAAGTGAGTGGCCAGCCAGGACTCGAAGTGAGTGGGGGGAATGGTAAACGCATACTGTAGAATCAACCGCGGCCGCTGAGAGGCATTCGTTGAATTTCGGCTGGTAAAACGACGAGCAACAAGCAGATCATTTTCAGGCCCTCTCAAACACCAACCAAAGTTGATTGAGGGATTGTTAATCCAGGATTGCACATCGACCGCAAGTTGGGCGTTGGTGAAGGTCACCGATCCCGTGCTTGAGATATTAGCCGAAGCGGAAGATGTGGGAATAAAATCACCACCTGGGGTGCCCCATGCGGTGCCTAGAGGCGGCGTCCCAACCGTGGTGACTTGTTGAAGCTGCCAGGTTGCATCTCCGACGGTAGCCGCGATACCAAACCCGGGACCGGGACTTTGGAAATCTGAGTTGGAGGTACCTTCCCCCCAACTAGCGGTGGCTTTATGGAGGGTAAAATCCCCAGCCACCGGGGATTGGGCCTGCTGATTGACATAAAGCTGTAGGCTAGCCCCTGTAACGTAAGCACCGCTGGGAAGAGTATTCGCATTGAGCGCAAACGATAGAAAGGCACGTCGAATACCCGCAGTGCTCGCCGAACCTGCGAAAAAATGGGAGCCTGAACCGTTACTAAAGTCGCTCTCGGAATAAATTGTCGTGTCCTTAATGGAGGCGGCGTCGCTTAAAGTCATGGTTCCGGCGGGTGGGACAAACATAAGTTTGTAAATGCCCCCTGCGGGCAGACCGCCGCTGAGTTCGGTGACACCCGCCGTAATCTTCGTCCCCACGTAAATCTCACCAGCTTCATCTTCGCCCAGACAGAGCACATGCTGGTTAAATGGGTTTCCATTGGTGATAGGAAGCGCCTCCACCAAGGTGAACGTGCCACTGCCAGGAGAGGTTTCTTCCAGTCCCATCAGGCGACCATTATTACTCTCATCATTAGCGTCATAATCTCCAAAGACGTACTTGCCCACCATACTGGGGATGGCACTGCCACGATAGACATAACCACCGGTGATTGAGAGGCCCAGCTCCGGCAGAACGATGGAGGGATCTGAGCCCGGATGTTTGTATTGGGCAATCGGGTCCGTGGGAGTTGCGGGAGCAATGCCATTGGTGGCCATCAAGGCATCGAAGACGAAGCTGCCCTCCCTATAGCGCCAGCCGTAATTGCCACCTTTGGTGATGAGATTCACCTCTTCCACCTTTCCCTGTCCGACATCCCCGCAATACATTCGGTTAGTCCCACCTGCGCGGCTATCAAAACAAAACCGCCAGGGGTTGCGCAGACCGTAGGCGTAAATCTCGCCGCGCATCGGTCCATCCAGAGCATCGTTCGTGAAGTCCTGCTGCATACCCACGAAAGGATTGTCTGCCGGGATGCCATACTGGCCACCCGGACCATTGGTCCCTAAAGGATCAATACGAAGAATCTTGCCCAGCAAGACGCGGCGATCCTGGCCATTGCCCAAGATGCCGTTAGGCCGTGGATTGATGCTGCTGCCACCCGTATGCCCTGCATTGTTGTCATTGGCGCTTCCGCCATCCCCACTGCCGATGTAGAGCAGGCCATCTGGACCAAACTCGATCTGGCCACCATTGTGATTGAACTGGGGCTGCCCATAGGTCAGCAGAATGCGCTCGCTGGCAGGATCAGCCACATTCGGATCATTGGCCGAGACTCGGAACTCTGAGATGACCGTCACACAATCCTGCGGTGTGGTTGGGTTAGTCGTCGGAGTGGTGGGTAACGCCGTGTAGTTCACATAAAAGCGGCGGTAACCGGGGGCCAGAGGTTCGTCGAAATCCGGGTGGAAAGTCATGCCCAACAGGCCACGCTCTGAGTAAGACGTCGGGTCGGTTGGATGAACATAAACTTTGGCCAATCCCGCATCGGAAAGATCCAAGAAAGGTGTGGGCATCAACATGCCACGCTGAAAAAGATGAATCTTTCCAGGCTGGTCACAGATGAAAAGCCGACCGCTGCCATCCTTGGGCGCGGTGATGTTGGTGGGAGAATGGATCTGCTGCAGGCAAACCGGCTTCATGTACAAGGCTGGGAAAGCCCCGTGGCCCAGCAGGGGCAATGCGAAAAGGAGGGCAATGAGGCAGCGCAGGGCGTTCATGATCACGGACTTGGGAGCAGGCCTCATTCCACCAGAAAGAGATCGTTGGCACAAGCAAAACTCCGTGACGGCTCAGGGCCGTGTTTTGGCGCACTGGCCAAAAGCTTAGCGTTTTACGCGAGGGGTCAGCAGGCCGACGAGCAGGCGCTCCAGGACCACTTTGTTATCCAACTGGGTGGTGACGAGTTTCACATTGGCGTCCAGGCAGGCG
>DMMK01000172.1 GCA_003453085.1 Verrucomicrobiales bacterium | reverse complement strand
TTGGGTGTTTGAGTCGTGTTTTTCCTGGGCCTGCCTCGCCAATGAGGCGGCCATGGACTGGGTGAACTCCGAGTTCATCATCAACAGAGCCTGCGGCGCCGTGGTGGATTGTTCACGGCGGGAGCAGCTCGCTAGGGCATCGGGGCGGTCGAAGAGGTCAAAAATAGGCTGGCGGGCATTTCGCCTGGCAAAGATGTAGAGGCTTCGGCGCTTTTGCTCGGTGCTATCGTCCGTCACGGCAGCCTGCTTTTTCAGCAGCGTGCCGCTGATCTCCCTGGGAAGAGGTAGATGCACCCCAGGACCGGCCGTTTTGAGATTGAGCTGCCCGGTGACACTCAGCATCGCATCGCGCAGCATCTCGCCGCTGAGCCGCCGCCGTGGCATCGCGGCATACAGATTGACGGCCTCTTCTTTCATTCCTGGTGGCTGAGTGGCCTGCTGATAGGTGGCAGACATGAGGATGAGCTTGTGCATTCTTTTCAAACTCCAGCCCTGGCTTGGAAGTTCCGCAGCTAGCCAGTTCAGCAATTCGGGATGCGTGGGGACCTCGCTCTGCACGCCCAGATCGCCGAGGGTGGGGGCCAGAGGTTTGCCAAAGTGCTGCAGCCAAAGGCGATTGACCGTGGCCCGCAGGAACAGGGCATTGTCAGGGCGCGTGACCCAGTGGGCGAGGCTCGCGCGGTCCTGGGCAGGCAGATCCAATCCGCCACCTATGCGTGGGTAACCTGGATCAATGGCAGGGCCGGGGCGGCGGAAATCACCCCGCACATAGACCACGCTGGCAGGCACACCCTCGGTGTATTCGCGCACGGCAGGACCCAACTGGCGGTCGCTTTTGGGAAGCACAGCCTTGTCAAAAAAAGCCCGCAATCGATAAAAATCGGCCTGGCTCAGGGGATCATAAGCATGGTCATGGCATTGTGCGCAACCAATGGTTAGGCCCAGGAAAACCGAGCCGACGGTGGTGGTGATTTCATTCAGCACGACATGTCGGCGTTCGTCCTGATTGTTGAGATCCGGCATGTCCGGTCCGGAGAAGAGAAATCCGGTGGCCACTTCTTCACCATTGGGCAGCAGGTCGCCAGCGATCTGCTGGCGGACAAAGTCATCGAAGGGCTGATCCTTGTTCAGCGCCTGCACTACCCAGTCCCGATACTGCCAGGCTCGGACACGCTCACGGTCGTGTTCAAAGCCGTCGGTCTCTGCAAAGCGGGCCATGTCCAGCCACCACTGAGCCCAGTGCTCCCCATATTGGGGGCTGGCCAGCAGCCGGTTGGTAAGTGCATCCAGGGCTGGCTGAGGAGATCTTTGAAAGGCTACCTGAAAAGCCGAGACTTCTTCAGGCGATGGTGGCAGCCCGGTGAGGTCAAAAGTGATTCGCCGAATCAATGTCTCGGCATTGGCTTGGGGAGATCGCTTGAATCCTGATTCTGTTAGCTTTGCCTCAATGAAGGAGTCCAATGAACCTTCGGCTTTGAAGGGCAGTTGTTGAAAAGCCCAGTGCTCTTGATCTTTGGCCGTGATCGGGGGTTCGTCCTTCACAGGATCGGTCGAGGCACGAATGGCACGTCCATGGGCGGAGGTCAGTCCCAGGCCCATCAGAAGGGTGACAAGAATCAGCTTCATGGCCTCAGGTCAGGATGCCCTTCACCACGTGGCCCGCCACATCCGTCAGGCGTTCATCTCGGCCATTGTGGCGGTAGGTCAGGCTTTCATGGTCCATGCCCAGCAGATGCAGGATGGTCGCGTGCAGATCATGCACATGCACTTTGTCCTGCACAGCGCGCAGACCCACATCATCGGTGGCCCCGTGCACGTGACCATGTTTGACGCCTGCCCCGAAAAAGACGGTGCTGTAACCCCACGGATTGTGATCCCGGCCCACACCCTTTTCACTCATGGGCATGCGGCCAAATTCACCGCCCCAGATCACTAGAGTGTCTTCCAGCAGTCCGCGCTGTTTCAGATCTCGAATCAGACCCGCCACCGGTTTGTCCGTGCGAGCGCAGTATTCGGTGTGGTTTTTCAGCACATCCTCATGGGCATCCCAGCCATTCGTATCGCCTGAGTAAAGCTGCACAAAACGCACGCCGAGCTCGATCATGCGCCGGGCCAGCAGGCAGCGGGTGCCGAACTCTTGGGTGGTCGGGTCATCCAGGCCGTAGAGGTTTTTTGTCGCTTCGGATTCTTCAGAAATGTCCACGGCATTCGGGGCGGCGGTCTGCATTCGAAACGCCAGCTCATAGGCGCGTATGCGGGCATCCAGATGCGAATCTGCCCCGCGTTGGGCCTGATGCATCGTATTGAATTGGTTCACCAGATCCAGCGTGGCTCGCTGCCTAGCAGGGGAGCGCTCGTCGGCTGATCTCAGGTGCAGGATGGGGTTTGCACCGGGCCGCATCGTCGTGCCCTGATACGTGGCAGGCAGGAAGCCATTGCCCCAGGCCGGAGGGCCGCCTTTGAGGCCACCACCTGGGTCGGGCATCACGACAAAGGAAGGCATGTTTTGATTCTCCGATCCCAGCCCATACGCCACCCAGCTTCCCAGGCTGGGTTTACCCATGAGGATGGACCCCGTGTTCATTTGATAGACCGACTGCGGGTGATTGACGCTGTCGCCATGACAACTGCGGATCACGCACATCTCATCTGCCAACTCCGCCATGTGAGGGAGGAAATCACTGATCTCGATCCCGCTCTGCCCTCGGGGGCGGAAGGGTTTCACGGGGCCTAACAAGGGATTCTGCGCGACCTTGCGCCGTGTTTCCACCGCGCCAAAACTTTCGGGCAAAGGTTTTCCGGCGTGCTTGATGAGTTCCGGTTTCGGGTCCAGCAAGTCCACATGGCTAGGCCCGCCATGCATGAAGAGCCAGATCACCCGTTTCGCCTTCGCCGGGAAGTGTGAGCGCTGAACTGGCAGCGACTCCGAACCTAGCAAATGCGAAAACGCCACACTGGACAACCCCACCCCAGCGCCGCCGATGAAACGGCGTCGCGAAAGAGCGGGTGAAAAATCGGCAGTCATGGTCGGATGCGAACAAGATGAACGCACAGGACCTGTTCTAACCAATTTAGATGCAAAAGGGCAAGCTACTTCATCAGCCCGCTGTCTTGCAGCCACTCCGTGAACCGCTGAGGCCAGCGACCTGCGGAGGTTTTAGTGCCGGGCTTGTAGCCAAAGCCGTGACCGGCTTCGCTGTATATGTGCAATTCCGCCTTCACTCCTGCGGCCTTGTATTTGAGATACAAAGAGGCCATGCCTTCGGAGATGTCGGGGCGGTCGCTGTAACCACAGGCGATGAACAGTGGCGGCATGCCTTTTTCAGCGGAGAAGAGGCCGGAAGTGCCGGGATAAATCAACGCCTGGAAATCCGGGCGACTGCTGGCGCGCTCGATGACATCGGCGGCATCGGCCTGACCGGGGTCATTTTTCATGGCGGCAAAGGCAGCCAGTTCACCTCCGGCAGAAAAACCCAGGATGCCGATGCGCTCAGGATTGATGCCCCATTCCTGGGAGCGGCTGCGCAC
>DMMK01000630.1 GCA_003453085.1 Verrucomicrobiales bacterium | reverse complement strand
CCTTGGGGTCTTCCCTCCATCGCGGGATTCTGCCGATGCCCCACCCCACAAAAAAACCGCTGCCGTTTTCCGGCAGCGGTTTTCAAAACGTTCTCAGAACGAAGGGTGGATCAAGCCAGCTTGCTCAGCACTTTCGCCACGGTGTTTTCCACCGTGAGGCCGTGCTTCTGGCGCAGGATCGCCGGGGTGCCGTGCTCCACAAACTCATCCGGCCAGCCGATGCGCACCACCGGGGTGGTGATGCCGGCGGTGGAAAGCTGCTCGATCACCGCACAGCCAAAGCCGTTCATCAGCACGTGGTCTTCCAGCGTGCACACCACCTTCACCTTTTTGGCGTAGGTTTCGATCACGGCATTGTCCAGCGGCTTGATCCAGCGCGGGTTGATGAGGGCCACGGAGTATCCCTTGGCCTCCAGTTCCTTCTTCGCCAGTTCCGCCGTGGCAAACATATCGCCCAGGGCGATGAGGGCCACATCACTGCCATCGGCCACCACTTCGGCCTTGCCGATTTCCAGGAGATGCGGCTTCGCCTTTGGCTTCACGCCCGGGCCGTTGCCACGTGGGTAGCGGATGGCGATAGGCCCCTTGTCGTAGTTGGCCATTGTCCACAGCATGTCCACAAATTCATCTTCATCCTTCGGCTGCATGTGTACCAGGCCGGGAATGCCACGCAGGTAAGCGATGTCGAACAGGCCATGGTGGGTCGGGCCGTCATCCCCGCTGAGGCCGCCACGGTCCATGCACAGGCGCACCGGCAGATGCTGGATGGCCATGTCATGCAGGATCATGTCCACCGCACGCTGCATGAAGGTCGAATAAATGGTTAGGAAAGGGCGCAGGCCCTGCACCGCCATGCCACAGGCAAAAAGAGCCGCATGCTCTTCGGCAATGCCCACGTCGAAATAGCGCTCTGGAATCTCCTTCTTGAAGGCCATCAGGCCCGTGCCACCAGGCATCGCCGCCGTGATGGCCACGATCTTTTGATCCTCCTTGGCAAAGTCTGTGACCGTGCGCGCATAGATCTGCGAATACGTCGGCTTGTCCGTGGCCTGCACCTCACCGGTTTCGATGTTGTACTTGCCCAGGCCGTGGAACTTGCCCGGATCTTCCAGGGCCGGTTTGTACCCACGTCCCTTTTCCGTCAGGATGTGCAGGATCACCGGCTCATTCTGCGTCTTCAGGAACTCAAAGGTCTGGATCAGCAAAGGCAGGTCATGCCCATTGATGGGGCCGTAGTAACGGATGCCAAATTCCTCAAACAGCGTGCTGCGGTTATGCGCGCCTTCGCTCTGGGGAAGCAGCAGCCCCTTGGCCGAATTTTCCACGCGTTCCGCCAGCTTGCGGGCACCGCCGCCGAGGACAAATTCCACAAACTTCGCCGCCTTGTCATGCAGGTTGGCAAAGCCCGGGTGCGTGGCGATGGTGTTAAAATACTTCGCGATGGCACCAACGTTTTTGTCGATGCTCCACTCATTGTCATTCAGCACCGTGATCAGGCGCTTCGTGTGGGAGGCAATGTTGTTCAGCGCCTCGAACACCGGGCCGCAGGTGAAGGCCGCATCGCCAGACACGCAGACCACGTGATCATCCGTCCCCTTCAGGTCACGCGCCGTGGCCATGCCCAGCGCCGCACCCAAGGCCGTGCCCGCATGGCCAGCCCCGTAGCAATCATGCTCGCTCTCACTGCGCAGCAGGAAGCCGTTCAGGCCCTCATACTGGCGGATGGTGTGGATCTTGTCCCAGCGGCCCGTCAGCATCTTGTGGACATAACCCTGGTGGGCCACATCGAAGACAAATTTGTCCTTCGGCGTGTCAAACACGCGATGGAGGGCGAGGGTGAGCTCGACCACGCCCAGATTGGGACCGAGGTGGCCTCCCGTCTGGCTCAGGGTCTCGATCAGAGTGGCACGGATCTTTTCAGCCAGCTCCGGAAGTTTTTCCAGCGGCAGGGCTTTGAGATCAGCAGGGCAAGTGATGGCGGGCAGGGTGGTATCCACGTGGTGTCAGAAAAGTCGGATGTCGTCAGTGTCTTCTTCAGCCTCGGCAGGCTTCTTTTTGCGGACCGGGGCGGCAGGCCGGGCCTTCTCCTCCGGTGCTTCGGCCACCGCAGCAGGATCAAACGGGGCCAGCGCAGGCTTGCCCTCGGCATCGGCCGTGATCATTTCGATCCGGCGTCTCGCCACCTCGATCCTCTGTCGGCAGACCTTCAGCAGGCCCATGCCTTCCTCATAGCTGGAGACCATTTCATCCAGCGGCATGCGGTCCCCCTCCATCAGCGCCACGATTTCCTCCAGGCGGTCCATGGCCTGTTCAAAGGAAGATTCGTGGGGGGCGGCGGCGCTCATTCGGGTGGTGATTCGGGGGCGCGCATTATCAGGACACAGGCAGCAGCCGCAAGCAGGAAAAAACAGAGATGTTCAGTTGAAGAAACCTGTCTTGATTCATTTTGCCAGCGTTCCTATGATTCTACGACCATGAAAACCATCCTTTCATCCCTATCTTTCCTTTTTCTTGCAGGCCTTTCCGGCCTCCAGGCCAATCCTGAGATCCCCGTCGCCGTCGCCCAGAGCTTCGGCACCGCCACGGCAGAAAGCATCCTCCTCCTCAAAGGCACCGGCACCACTGCCGAGCCCGCCGAGTGGACCGCCTACTCCCGCGATGCCTTCCGCCCTGAGGACGTGCTGCGCATTTCCGTGAAACTTGAGGGCGCTTTCTGGAAGGCATCCCCCGCCGGAGCCGGCACCCGCATCCTGGACCGCGTGCCCACTCGCCCCATTGATTTCAAAAAACTCCGCTACCGCAGCGCCGATGCCCGCGTCGTCGCCGCCAAGTCCGCCGCCCTCGCCCAGACCACCTTTGTCAGCATTGACTACCAGCTCGCCACCAACAGCGAGACCGGCACCCCCGAATGGGGCATGGCCCTGAAGGACGAAACCGGCTACGAGGTCGGCTTCGTCGTCGTCTCTGCTGAGACTGGTGCCGTCTCCTTCCAGGACTGGTCCCCACGCGTCCCTAGCACCGCGGGCACTCCTGAAGACGAAGGCGAACGCGCCGCCCGCGCCGTGAAACGCGCCGCCCGTAAGACCTGGAACTGGACCGACAACGCCCGCAAAGAGACCCGTGGCTTCTTCCGCGAACTGTTCCGTTAAGCCCTAAAACACACTTTTTTCTCCCCTGGCCCGCCGCTGTCCCCCCGGACTCGGCGGGCTTTTTTTGTGAAACCTTTTATGGAACTAAGAGAGCAAACCTGTTTTTACACCTTGACGCCCCTTGTGAAGGTCAGCATTACTGCGCGACTCCCTGCTCTTTAGGCCGGGGGTCATCAGTCCTTCTCCCGAACACCTCTCACGTCGCTATGATCCACGGAGTCCTCTCTTCTCCCCAAAACGCCCTGCGTCCGCTCCTGGTCGCCGCCTTCGTCACCTTTGCCTCGGTCGGCAGCCACGCCCAGGTTTCGCTGGAATCCCCAGCCGCTGCAGGCCGCCGGATCGTCCGTCAGGTGGATGTCGTTTTCAAAGGTGCCGCCACCATGGATCCGGCCCGCGTCCGCGCCCAGATGTCCACCCGTGAAGGCGAACCCTACACCGATGAATCCGTGGAGCGCGACCTGCGCACCCTTTACGCCACCGGTGCGGTGGAAAACGTGGACATCCAGGCCGTGAACGTGGCCGGCGGTGTGAAAGTCGTCGTCACCATCTCCGGTCGTGGCGGCATCGGCGAACTCGGCTTCCTCGGCAACGCCGCCTTTGACAATGACAAGCTTCGCAAAGAGATCGAAGTGAAGTTGGGAGATCCTGTGGATGACGCCAAGCTCAGCGCCGCCCAGCAGAAGATTCTGGAAATGTATCAGAAAAAGGGCTTCTCCGATGTCCTCGTAACCTACGACGTCTCCCCTTCCACCAAGGAAGGCTTCTCCACCGTCCTCTTCAAAATCGAAGAAGGCGGCCGTGGCCTCATCGGCGACATCCGCTTTGAAGGCAACGACAACATCAGCTCCCGCACCCTGAAGTCCAAGCTCAGCTCCAAGGAAAAGACCTTCTGGCGTCTCTGGGGCAAGGCTGGCAAGCTCGACAACCAGGCCGTCCTCGAAGACGTGCGCAAGATCGAGCAGGCTTACCAGGACGAAGGTTACGTCTATGTGAAAGTCGGCTACCGCCGCGAAGCCGAGAGCGACACCAAGGTGGCCCTCGTCTTTGAAATCACCGAAGGCACCAAGTATGAAGTGGCCGCCGTCGCCATCGAAGGCATCACCATTTTCTCCCAGGACGAGCTGACCCCCGCCATCCTCACCGAGGCAGGCTTCCCCTACTCCGGCAGCGACGTCCGCGGTGACGAGAAGATGATCCAGGATTACTACGGCTCCCGTGGTTACGCCGACGCCCGTGTCGAAACCCGTCTCTCCGATGCCGGCCCGGCCAAGCTGAACGTGACCTACAGCGTCTATGAAGGCACCAAGTCCTTCATCCGCAAAGTCAACATCAGCGGCAACATGAAGACCAAGGATGAAGTCATCCGCCGTGAGCTTCCCTTCTCCCCTGGCGACGAGCTGAACACCGTCCAGATGGAAACCGCCCAGACCCGTCTGGAAAACTTGAACTACTTCGAAACCAAAGGCGAGGCCAACCCTCTCACCGTCCGCCCAGTCTCCACCGAAGTGGACGGCTTCAAGGACATCGAAGTCAACGTCACTGAGAAACCCACCGGCTCCGTCAACTTCGGCGCAGGCTTCAGCTCCATCGACAGCATCGTCGGTTTCATCGACGTCACGCAGACCAACTTCGACATCTCTGACTGGGGTGACTTCCGTGGCGCCGGTCAGCGCTTCAACATGAACATCCGCTACGGCCCACGCCGCCAGGACTTCAACCTTTCCTTCACGGAGCCTTGGTTCCTCGGCCAGAAGCTCGCCTTCACCACCGAGCTCTTCTACCGCAACATGTTCTACCTCTCCCAGGCTGACCGTTACGAGCAGACCAACGCCGGGATCTCCCTCGGCCTGCGCAAGCCCATCGGCGAAAACGCCTACTTCGAAACCACCTACACCCTTCAGAGCATTGATCTGAACGTTCAGGACGACGAAGACCCCAGCCAGCTCATCCGCAACGAAGATGGCGAGTTCATCCAGAGCAAAGTGGACTTCGGTTTCGTGCATGACACCCGCGACAGCGTCTTCATCACCCGCAAAGGTCACAAGTTCGAAGCTGGCCTCATGGCCTCCGGTCTTGGTGGCGACGTGGAAGTCTGGGGCGGCAACATCGGCGGCCAGCAGTTCTTCTCCCTCCCTGGCGATACCATCCTCAGCTTTGAAGGTATGGCTCGCTTTGTGGACGGCTGGGGCAACTCCGGCACTTCCAGCTCCGACGTGCCAATCTTCGAGCGCCTCTTCCTCGGCGGAGCCAACAACCTTCGCGGTTACGACTATCGTGAAGCTGGTCCGAAGGACAGCACCGGTGAGCCTATCGGCGGCAATGTCTCCCTCTACGCCAGCATCGAATACTCCTTCCCGATCATCGAGAAGGTCCGCGGTGCCGTGTTCTACGATGTCGGTTATGTCTCCACAGACATCACCGCCACGAATGGCACCACCGGCGGCGTGAAGAATGGCGGCCCCATCGTTGGCGATGGCGAAGTCTATTCCAACATCGGCATCGGCCTGCGCATGTTCCTCCCTGTCGGCCCCATCCGCCTTGATCTCGGCCTGCCCCTCGTGAAGGACGACTTCACCGGCGACAGCCCGCGCTTCCAGTTCAACATGGGTTACAAATTCTAATCTGCGCCCTGCGCATTGAACAAAACCCCGCTTCGATCCCTCTCATCCCTTCTCTATGATCCGTCTTCTGACCTTAGCCTTCCTTGCTACCAGCTTCACCCTCGCCAGCGCCGCCGACCTCAAGTTCGGCGTCGTGGACATGTCCAAAGCCTTTTCCGAGTTCCACAAGACCAAGGAAGCGGCCGAAAAGTTCAAGTCCAACGTGGACAAGGCTCAGAAGGAAATGAACGACCGCTGGGCCGTTTATAAGAATCTGATGACGGACATGCAGAAGCTGAAAAAGGAAGCCAGCGACCCGATCATGACCCAGGATGCCCGCACCAAAAAGGCGGCTTCCTTCGATGAGAAGGCCAAGGAACTGCGCACCCTCGAGCAGGAAATCGGCGAGCAGCAGAACCGCCGCTCCTCCCAGCTCAAGCAGGAAGACGTGCAGATCCGCCGTGGCATCTACGACGAAATCCTCGTCGTCGTTCGCGACAAGGCCAAGACCGAAGGCTACGACTTCATCTTCGACAAGTCCGGCATGAGCCTCTCCACCGTGCCTGTGCTCATCTATTACAAGGACGCCGTTGACGTCACCGACCAGATCGTCGTTGAGCTCAACAAGAACGCCCCTGCCACCAGCGCTGCGCCTGCCGAAACCAAGGCCGAAGAGCCCAAGAAGCCCTGATCCAAGTCTGTTTAATTCAGGGCACGCCGAAGCGATTTCCGGCGTGCCCTTTTTTCTGTCTCGCGCCGCATGAGCACCTCCATCACGCATCAACGCCTGGCTAAACTGGTCGGCGGAGAACTCTTCCAGG
>DMMK01000712.1 GCA_003453085.1 Verrucomicrobiales bacterium | reverse complement strand
GTTTTATCAGGGCTGGAGATCTCAGGCCGGGCCACCCGTCAGCGGGATGTTTTGGCCGTTCAGGTAGGCTGAGGCATCGCTCGCCAGGAAGGCCACGACGGAGGCAATGTCCTCCGGCACGGCCAGACGCCGCAGAGGGACCTTGCGTGCCTCCGCCTCCTTCATGCGGGCTGGGATGTTGTCCGTCAGCTCCGTGATGGTCATGCCCGGGGAGATCATGTTGGCCGTGATCTGCTGCGGCCCCAGCTCCTGGGCCAGGCAGCGTACCGCTCCCCAGAGGGCCTGCTTGGCACTGACATAGGCGGCCATTTTGGCGGGAGGTGCCCCAAACAAGGCCGAGGTACCCAGGAAGATCAGTCGGCCAAAACGGCGCTCGCCCATGCCTGGAACGGCTGCCTTCACCAGGGCAAGCGCGGCCTCCACATGTACGCGCCAATAGTCACGGTAGTCAGCCGGGGAAAGCTCCATGACACTGAGGCTCTTCAAAGGCTGGCTGGCCGCATGCAGCACCACATCCAGACGGCCAAAGTCGCGGGTCACTTTGCGCACCAGTTCGCTGGCAGCATCTTCATTCGAAAGGTCGGCCGGGTAGGTCTGGCAACGGACCTCGTGTTCGCGGATTCGGCTGGCCACCTCATTCGCTGCCGACTGGTTGGAATGATAGCTGAGGGCGATATGATAGCCAGCGGCTGCCAGGGCCTGAGCTGCTGCCGCGCCGATGCCACGGGAGCCTCCGGTTACCAGGGCGACCCGGGTTTCTTTCTCCTGGCTGCTGGTCTCCGCCACTGCGAGTTGGGCGGCCATCTTAACCTTGGCCTGCCCGTTCATCACCGCTTCTCCCTGCTGATTGAAGGCCCGCAGGGCAAGGTGCAGAACCGAGGCTCCGGTGGAGACCTCCGTGATCTCCGCCTCCACCCGCACGGTCTCGCCCACGAAGAGCGGCTTCAGCCACTCCATATTCTGGCTCATCCAGACGGCTCCTGGACCAGGCACCTTCATGCCGATGATGCGGGAGACGATGGCGGTCAGGATGGCTCCATGGGCAAAGGGGCGTGCATAGCCGAATCCACGTGCAGCGGCAGGCTCCAGGTGGACGGGGTTATGGTCGCCGGAGAAATCGGCAAAGCGGCCGACGAGCTCGGCGGAGAGCGTCACCTCATCGGTAAACACCATTCCTTGTTTGAAGCGGTCTGTCATGAGGGGATCGGGGCGGTTAAACAGTATGAGTCACGTAGCCTTCTGAACCGCTGGAGGAGAACAGACGCGCGGGCACGCCGATAACGACGCCATTCTCCGGCACATCCTGTAGCACGACCGAGTTGGCGGAAACCAGGGCGTGATTGCCGATGGTGATGGTGCCGGAGACGCAGGCTCCGGGGCCAAGATAGACGTTGTCACCGATAGTGGGCACCCCGCAGGTGGTGCCGCGGCTGGCACGCCCCAGGGTCACGGCGTGGGTGAGGGTGAGGTTCTTGCCAATCGTCACTCCCGGATTCACCCAAATGCAGCCCCAGTGGGCGATGAAGAGACCTGGCCCCACCTTGCAACTCAGTGGCACGCGGATGCCATAGATCCGGCCCACCCGCTGAAACCAAAGTAAGGTCAGGGGGTAGAAGGTCCACTTGCTCCAGGCCGACTGCCGCAAGAACTGGCAGAGGCGGAACAGGACCACATATCGAAAGCCCGGATTGTAGATGAAATGCTTCAGGAAGTGGGCTTTGCCACCTTTGCCTTCCTGCCGGAAGAGATCACAAGCCAGGAGGGCCCGCAGTTCTTGCGCGGATTTTGGCAAAGGAGAGGCTGAAGCTGTCATGGCCGTAGAAATGGAGTGTTGCCTGTCAGAGAACCTTTTTCATGCGCTTTGCAAGATGGAACCTTGGATTCTTTCCTCAGGACACACTTCCGCTCTCAAGGCTCAGATCCCTTTTTCCTCAAGCAGCAGGCGGATGAGTTTCACGGAAGTCATGTCCAGCGTCTCTTCGGGAGTGAAGGAAACGTTAAAAGCTTCCTCCACGGCCATCACAAGGCTGAGATGGGTCACAGAATCCCAGGCAGGCTGGGTATCGGGACTGAGGTCATCGGTGATTTCGGTCACCGGGAGAGAAAGGATGGCGGCGAGCACTGAGTGGAGTTTCTGAATCTGATCGGGTGTCATAACTGAGTGAAGAGGCCTTCGGGCTGGAGACAGTCAGGGAGAGGACGCGGCTTTGCCAATGATAATATCCATTGAGAGCCGTTGCTTTTGAAACCGTGGTCTGCCAGGAAGGTTGCGGCTGGCTGGTTCTTCGCTGTGGGGAAAAAGTCGGCTGTCAGGGTGGTCGCAGCTTGGCTAGCGAGAAGTTTTTCCAGGATGGCCAGCATGGCGGTTTCCACCAGCCGCCCGATGACCCGGCAACTCATCAAAAAGCTGTCCAGATACCATCCGCCCTCGGTGTCGGTGGGGTTGGCGATCAATACGCCGACCACGCCATTGTCACCAAACTTGTCCTGGACGCGGAACCAGAGGATCTGGGAGCCGGCATCCAGAAGGGCCTGAAGATCCGCCGCAGTATGCCTGCGGGTGGTCAGGTTGAACTGATTGGTTTTGCCCAGCAATTGAACGATGCGTGGCAGCACGGCTTCATCGGCCAGACCGGCGGTGATTTTCATTTCGAGGGCAGCCAGGAAATCCTCCAGGGAGGCGGCCTGGGCCTGCATTTCTTGTCTCTGGGACTCCTTTTGATAAAGGCCGGCTCGCTGGAGGTCTTCCTGGACCAGACTGGCGAAATCAAAGCAGCGGCATTCGGCCAGGGCCTTGGCGTAGCCGAGGGGGCTGGCGGGGACTTCGATCACGGTCACCTCGGGCAATTGGCTGCGTACCCATTCGCGCTCGGTGGGATTGTCATCAAAGAAGACGAGGGCATCGGTGCCAATGTTCAGGCTGCTGGCGATGCGGCGCAGGCTGGTGGCCTTGTCTTCCCAGTGGGCCTCAAAGGCGGAGAAATGTTCACAGCGCAGCAGCGAGGCGGGATGCTGGTCGAGCGCCTGGATGGCGTCCTGAGCATTGTTTTTGCTGGCGATAGCCAGGAGCACACCGCAGTCACGCAGGGCCAGCACACGTTTGTGAAAGTCCACAAAGACATTGCCGGGATAGTCGGGGCCGAGGGCGATGCCGTCGAGCCCTGCTTCGCCAAGAACCCCGCCCCAGAGGGTGTTGTCGAGATCCAGTACGAGGCATTTTTTGGGGGTAACGGTGAGGGAGCGGAGCCTGC
>DMMK01000517.1 GCA_003453085.1 Verrucomicrobiales bacterium | reverse complement strand
GTCTTTTTCTCGCCATCGCGAGGGCCGGTTTTCTTGCTGTCACCATCCCTAGGACCGGTTTGGGGGCTGCCTTCGCGGTCTCCGGTGCCGGGTTTTTTAGCGCCATCTCCCTCGCGGGTGCCGGTCTTCGGGCGATCACCGTCGCGCTGGCCGTCTTCGGTCATTTTACCATCGCCTTCACGAGGGGTGCGGGGAGCCTCGCCAGAGTCTTTTTCGCCCGGGACGGTGCTGCGCTGGCCTTCGCGGCTGCGGTCTTTGGCGGGGATGGCCTTCTCTTCGGCCGCCTGCGCGGTGGTGAAGGCGTAACAGGTCATCACGCCGAAGGCGAGGGTGAAGACGGCGTGCAGCCAGGGACGGTTGCGGTTGGGTTGGGCGATCATGGTGATGCGTTGCAGCAGGGTGGGATGGTTGCGCACGCATGGGGCCAACCCTGCCATGGCCGGTGGTGCAAAAAAGGTCTCCTGGATGCGGAGCAGCGTGTGCCCGTAGGCCAATCGTTCGTTAGGCGAAAGCAGGCGCAGCACAGCGGCATCGCAGCGCAGTTCGCGGTCTGCCTGGAAACGTGAACCGATGACCCACACCAACGGATTGAACCAATGTACGGCCTGCACCGCCACCGCGGCCCAGTTCCACAGCAGGTCACGATGGCGCACGTGCAAAAGCTCGTGCAGGAGCACATGGCGCAGGCTGGCTTCATCGAAACGGGACTGCCAGTCCTCCGGCAAAAGCAGCCGGGGCGAACCCAGGCCGGTGATGGCAGGCGTCGAACCCGCTGGCAGCAATCTGATCTCAACTAGGCCCGGGATCTCCGCCAACTTTTGCAGGCGGCGAAGGCAGGACAAGAGCTGCGGATCATTCCCCACCGGAGCAGCCGCCAGCTTTTTCTCAAAACGCCACTGCCGCAGCACCGCCGAACCAAACACCAGCAGCGCCCCCGCCAGCCAAAGCAGAGCGAGGGAAGGCAGAAGGAAAGCCATCACAGAAGCATCTGTCTGCTCCGTCACACCCGCAGGCATCTCCGTCGCGGTCATAGGTAAAATAGGACCTGAAGCAGGAAGGGCCGTCACGGACGCAGGCGTTTCCAGGATGGCCTGAGGTGCCCAGCCACCGAGACCAAAACCAGCCGGAATGCAGGCAGGCAGCAGCAGCTTCAGCCCCACCAGCATCCAGAGGCCGATGCGCCAGGCAGGCCCCAGCCGCGCCCCAAGCAGTGCCCGCAGGCCCAGCACCGCGAGGATGAGCACACTGGCCTCCAGCGAGGTGCGCAGCAGCCAGTGCAGGGTGGAATCCAAGGCAGGAGCATTCATGGCAGATTACTTTTTGAGATTTTTCTCCGCCTCACGCAGCACCTGCCGCAGGGCCTCCAGGTCATCTTTGGAAACTTCTTCACGCTCCATCAGGCCCGCCACAAACGGGGCCAGACGGCCATCAAACACTCGTGCTAGGAAACTGCGGCTTTCCTCCTGCTGGCATTCGTCCTGGGCGACCGCAGGTACATAACGAAACTCGCGGCCCACCGTTTCCACTGCCAGCGCCCCTTTTTCTGCCAAGCGCCGCACCAGAGTCTGCACGGTGCGCGGCTTCCAGTGCAGGCGTCCTTCCAGTTCCTTGACCACCTCCGCCACGGTGCTGGCGCCGCGCTCCCAAAGAACCTTCATGACGGTCCATTCGGCATCGGAGATTTTGGGCGAGGAGGAGGACTGTGGACGTGGTGGCATTTTCTTGAATTACAAATGTAATCACAAGATTACACATGTAATCCAAAACCTGGCAAGAAAATATTTCTAACCACAAGTTACACACTCTTAGCGGCGGCCCTCACTCAAACCTGTACCCGGCACCGTGTACCGTGCGGATGATCTGCGGATTGGCAGGATCTCTTTCCACCCGCTTGCGCAACTGGGAGATGTGCTGGTCCAGCGCGCGGCTTTCTGGGAAATAATCCACTCCCCAGACTTCATCCGCCATGGTGTTGCGATCCACCACCTTGCCCCGGCGAGCATACAGCAGCGTCAGCACCTTCATGTCACGGGGGCTGAGCTGAATCTCGGCCCCATCGCGGTAGGCACGAAGCTCCGCTGGCACGATCTTCAGGTCATCCATCACAAACTCCTGCTCTGGGGCCTTGGTGCCTGCACGGGCCGCCGTCCGCCGCAAAATGGCACGGATGCGAGCAATGATCTCCTTCACCCCAAACGGCTTGATCATGTAGTCATCGGCCCCCAGTTCCAGCCCCAGCACGGTGTCAATTTCCTCCGCCTTCGCCGTGAGAAACAGGATGGGCACGCTTTCATCCATCTTGCGGATCTGCTTGCACACCTCATACCCGTTCTGGCCAGGCATCATCACATCCAGACAGACAAAATCAGGCCGCGTGGCCCGGAAGAAATCCACGGCCTGAAGACCGTCGCTCGCCGTCACCAGGTCATAACCTTCCATGCTGAGAACTTCGCGGAGGGCTTCGCGAGTGTGGTCGTCGTCTTCGGCGATGAGGATCTTCATAGAGGTTGAACGGGAAGTGTCAGGATAAATCTAGCTCCTTCTTTATGCAGGCTGCAAACCTCGAGTGAGCCGCCATGCAAATCTGCCAGCTCACGCGAAATCGTCAGGCCGATGCCGGTGCCGCTGACGCCTTCGTTCAAGTCGGAGCGCAGACGCTCAAACGGCTCGAAAACCATGCGCCGCTTCCCAGGTGGGATGCCTGGACCGTGATCTTCCACCACGATCCTGACGCTGCTGCCTGCTGTTTCCGTGCGGATGGAGACCCATTTGCCGGCAGCGGCGTACTTGTCCACATTGGAAAGCAGGTTCCCCAGGATCTGCTCCAGAGCATCCGCATCCGCCCTCATGGTCGGCGGGCCCTTCAGTATCGTGTGAACCTGAAAGCCTTTGTTTTCCAGCAGGGTCCGCCAGTTCCCCACCGCACGGGCCACCACTTCATCCAGCACGATCGGCTTGATCTGTACGCTCAGCTTGTCCCGCTGCTGTCGCGCGTAGTTCAGCACATTTTGAATCAGGCGGTTCAGCCGCGCCGTCTCCGTCTCCACCACCCGCAGATGCCGCTGGGCGACCGTATCGCCGCTGTCTTCGATTCGGTGGGCCGCCATCTCCGTGTAGAGCTGAATGTTGGTCAGCGGCGTTTTCAGTTCGTGTGAAATTTGGTTCACAAAGCTGACCCGCTGCTGCGCCAGACGAAGCTCCCGGGCATTCTCGCGAAAGAAGGTCCAGGCCAAAGCCAGCACCAG
>DMMK01000113.1 GCA_003453085.1 Verrucomicrobiales bacterium | reverse complement strand
TCCGGCGGACGCGGCTGCCATACCCCAGGCGGTGAAAGTCCCCCGGTGGAAGCAACTCGCGAAGTTGGAGCCTGATCCCAACTTCCGCGCCGGGGCCCAAAAGATCGCCCCCACCCAGATTCTCAACTACCGCCGCTCTGAGAAAAAACGCTCGGTTTCATCCTCTCTCGACGAAGCCTTCATCGAGGCAGTGGCGGCAGAGATTGATCAACGTGCCGATGCCCTGGACCTCAAGGCGGAAGCCCTGAACCTCTGCCTTCGCAAGCTGCCCGAGGCGCATCGGAAGATCGTCGTCTGGCGCTACTATGAAGACTGCGGGATCGAAGAAATCGCGGTCAAAAGCGAGCGCACGGTGGAAGCTGTGTATCGCCTGCTGAGCCGCATCCGCCAGGTGCTGAGCGAATGCGTGAACCGCCAGATCGCCCCCACCCCATGAATACCTCCGACTCATCTCTGGACCGTATCCAGCGCGCCCTGGAAGGCCTCCTCCCCCCAGAGGAGCATGAGGCGCTGAAGGCCGATGTGATCGGCGATGCGGACCTGCGTGCCCTGTATGTGGAGCAGGTCTGGCTGCACTCCACCCTCCGGGCGCAGAGCGAGTCCCTCGTCGGCCTGCTGGACATCGCCGAAGAAGCCCCCGCAGCCCAGGCTCAGGCCAAACCTCTGCGTCGCTGGCCGATCGCACTCTGGTCCGCAGCCGCAGCGGCTTGTGTGACCTTGGCTGCCAGTGTTCTCATGCCGGGCAAAGGCTCCCCTGCCCTTCCCCTGGTCGCCACCCTGATCCAGGCGGAGAACTGCCGCTGGGCAGGTTCGGATCTCCCCACCGCCGTGGATTCCCAACTGGGCACCGGTAAGCTCGCCCTCGTCGAAGGCATCGCCACGCTGAAGTTCAAGAGCGGTGCAACGGTGACGATGGAGGCTCCAACCACGTTGGAAATTCTCACGGCCATGCATTGTCGCCTCATCGAAGGCACCCTCACGGCCGAGGTTCCGGAACCCGCCCATGGTTTCACCATTGATACCCCCGACATTCAGGTGGTGGATCTGGGCACCAAGTTTGGCGTGACCGCAGGCTCCGCAGGCAATTCCCAAGTACGTGTCTTTGAGGGCGAAGTCGAAATCGGCGGTCTTAAAGATGGCAAGATCAAGCGCCTCACGGAAGGCAAAGGTCTGCATGTCGGCTCAGGCAACACTTTGTTAGGCCAGGAGCCGACCCGGGGTGAAGCCGTCCAAGAAGCGGGTGGTTGGACAGCCATTCCCACCTCCTTTGGTCGCGGCAAAGATGGTTATGCCCGCCGGGGCGACAATGGCGCACCGATGGGCACTCATCCACTGATCATCGTCAAGCACACGGACCTCGCTCCTGGAGTCAAGAATGAACGCCGCGCCATCCTCACCTTCGACCTTTCACAGATCCCCACTGACAACGTTCAGGAAGCGCAGATCGTGCTGGATCCAGAGCCTAGCGGTTTCGGCTTCTCCGCTCTGGTGCCGGATGAATCCCGCTTCTCCGTCTATGGAGTGACCGATGAAAAACTGGATGCCTGGGATGAAAAGCAGATGACCTGGGTCTCCATGCCGGGCTGCAACGATGCCGGTCCCGATGCTGACAAGCTACGCAAGCTGGCTGAGTTTTGGATCCCACGTGGCGGCTCCGGCGGGCCACTCACTGTCCGTGGCGATGAACTCGCAAAATTCATTCGCGAGGATACCAACGGATTTGTTAGTTTTGTCATCGTCCGTGAGACGGGCGAAACCGATCCCTCAGGCCTCGCTCACGCCTTTGCCGCCAAAGAGCACCCCACGGCCCGCGCCCCACTGCTGCGCCTCAAATAAATTTCCCCGACCATGACGAAGCCAACCATCATCCTGATCGCCTGTCTCACGACGACGCTCGCCTCCGCTGCGGACGACGCCCAACGCGCCGCCATGCAGTTCTTTGAGAAAGAGGTGCGCCCCGTGCTGGTGAACCGTTGCTACGAATGCCACGGCGAGAAGAAGCAGAAGGGCAGCCTGCGCCTGGATAACATCGGCTTCATCAAGGCAGGAGGCGATTCCGGCCCGGCCCTGGTGGCGGGAGATCCTGACAAATCCCTTCTCATCGAAGCCGTGCGCTATCAGGAGCCGGAATTTGAAATGCCTCCAAAGGAAAAGCTTCCTGCCAAGGAAATCGCCATCTTGGAAAAGTGGGTGAAGATGGGCGCTCCCTGGCCGGAAGCAGAAGCCGCGCGTGTCAGCGTAGATGAAAACGGCTTCACCGATGAAGATCGGCAATACTGGGCTTTTCAACCCCTGACCAAACCGACACCACCGGACATCAAAAGCACGTGGATTCGCAATGACGTGGACCGCTTTATTGCCAAAAAGCATCAGGAGTTAGGCCTGACACCCGCCGCGGAGGCCGACCGACACGAACTGGTTCGTCGCCTCTATTTCAATCTCCATGGCCTGCCTCCCTCTCAAGAGCAGACGGAGGCCTTCGTGAAAAGCACCGATCCTAAAGCTTACGAAAAGCTGGTGGATGAGCTGCTCGCCAGCCCTCGTTACGGCGAACGCTGGGCACAGCATTGGTTAGACCTCACTCGCTATGCCGAGAGCGATGGCTACAACCAAGATGCCTTTCGTCCTGCCGCCTGGCCGTATCGCGACTATGTCATCAAGAGCCTGAACGACGACAAGCCTTACGATCAGTTTGTGCGCGAGCAACTGGCCGGGGATGAGATCGCCCCCAAAGACCCGAATGTGCTGGTGGCAACCTCCTACCTGCGCAATCCCATTTACGAATACAATCAGCGCGATGCTCGCGGCCAATATGAAGTGGTGCTGACGGACATGACCGATAATGCAGGAGAGCTTTTCCTGGGCCTCAGCTTCGGCTGCGCCAAGTGCCATGACCACAAATTCGACCCCATCCTACAAAAGGACTACTACGCCCTGCGCGCCTTTTTCACCCCCGTCCGCTGGCGTGATGACCTGATCCTGGCCACCGATGAAGAGCAGGCCGAGTTTGCCAATAAAGAGGCCCCTTACAAAGCCGCCACGGCCCACATCCAGGCGGAGATAGATGGCATCATCGGCCCCATGATCGAAAACAATGTGAGGAAGGCCTATGAGCGCTTTCAGGCAGACATCCGCGCCATGGTGGACAAGAAGCCCGAGGAACGCGCACCGGAAGACTGGCAGGCATCTTACTTCTGCGAACGCCAAATGGAGTATGAACGCGAGCGTTTCGATGCCCTAAAATCCATCAAAGATCCGAAGGTCAAAGCTCGCTACCAAGCCTTGATCGAGGAGCTAAAGAAGTTCGACCATCTCAAGCCTGAGCCCCTGGTGAAAGCTTTCGTCGCCACCGATGCGTCCTCTAAGGCTCCCCGCAATCCCCTCAAAACTCGCAAAGGGGAGCTCGATGTCCAGCCCGCCTTCCTAACCCTGCTGGAGCCTAAAGAGCCTGCAATCAAGCCCCTGGAAAAATCCACGGGCCGCCGCAGCACCCTGGCTGCCTGGATCACCCGTCCAGAGAACCAACTCTCCACCCGCGTGATTACGAATCGCGTTTGGCATTATTTGTTCGGTAAAGGCATCGTCGAGACCCCGAATGACTTTGGAAAACTGGGCGAAGTGCCAACGCACCCCGAACTGCTGGACTACCTCACCCAGCGCTTCCTCGCAGGCGGGTGGAGCCTGAAAAAACTGCATCGCGAGATCTTACTCTCCGCAACCTACCGTCAGACAGCCCATCGTGAAGTGCCTGCCATCGCGGCGAAGATTGATCCCACCAACAAATTCCTTTGGCGCTTCAATCCGCGCCGTCTGGACGCTGAGCAAATTCGCGACGCCATGCTGGCAGCCAGCGGAGAGCTGGATGCCAACACCGGGGGCCCCTCCACCGATGGCAACGGCACCCGTCGCTCCATCTACACCATCAAGAAGCGCAACAGTCAGAATGAGCTCCTGCGCAGCCTGGATGCACCTGCCGGTTTCTCCAGCACCTCCGAGCGTCAAAGCACCACCACACCGACCCAGGCGCTGCTTTTGCTGAATGGCGACTGGACACTGACACGTGCCCAAAAACTCGCGGCCCGTGTCTCCAAGATCGAAGACATCTGGCAATACACTGTGGGCCGTGCCCCCACCAAAAAGGAACTCGATCTGGCCGAGAAATTCATTGCTGAGCGCACCGCCACCCCTGCCATTGAAGAACGTCCCGCCGCCATGACCAGCGCCGAACTCGCCACCGCCAGCCAGTTCAAGGAGAACACCCCGCAGGAACGCCTGATCGCCCGCACCGCTGAAAAAGAAGGCGACGAATTCACCCTCGAAGCCGTGGTGAAACTCGACAGTGTGGATGCCAATGCCTCCGTCCGCACCATCGCCTCCCGCTGGAACAATGGAAAAGACAACGTCGAAGCCTTCGGCTGGAGCTTGGGTGTGACCGGTGAAAAGTCACGCTTCAAACCGCGCAACCTCATCATCCAACTGGTGGCTGAAGATGAGAACCACAACATCACCTATGAACCCGTGGCTTCGGACCTCCGCCTGGAACTGGGCATTGAGTATCACATTGCAGTCAAGGTCTCCTGCAACGCCCACACCGTCACCTTCCGGATGAAGCAAGTGGATAAGCCGAATGCCGCCCAGCTCATCTCCGTGGTGCCTCACACCGTGCGCAGCGGCCTTAGCAGCGGGTCGTCTTCTCTGGTCATCGGTGGCGTACATAAGCGTGCAGCCTCTCACCAATGGGATGGCAGCATTGAGGCCGCCCGTGTCGTTCGCGGCATCATTCCAGACGAAGACCTCTCGGCCGATGCCGCTCAATGGAAAGCCCCGGCCCTGGTCACCTGGGATGTGCGCGAGCCCCTGCCAGACGCCTTGGCCTGGTCCAGTGCCGAAGCCTCCAGCCCCGGCATGGTGGATCCCCACCAGCGCGCCCTGGCCGACCTCTGCCACGTGCTGCTGAACGCCAACGAGTTCTTCTACCTGCATTAAGTTTTATCCCCCTTCCTACCATGCCCTGCCATAACTACGACATCCCCACTTCCCGCCGCGCCTTTCTCCGCCGGGCGGGCTGCGGTTTCGGTTCGGTGGCGCTCGCCGCCATGATGCGCGAGCCTGTGCTCGGTGCGCCAAGTGCGGCCAATCCAGTGCTGAAGCAGCTGCCCCAACGCATCGGTCAGGCAAAGAACGTGATCTTCTGTTTCATGGAGGGCGGCCCCAGCCATCTGGATACCTTTGATCACAAGCCGCTGCTCCAAAAACTCAATGGCCAAAAGCTTCCACCAAGCTTCAAAGAACCTGTGCTCGCCATGGGTGAAAGCGGTGCCCCGCTGCTGGAGTCCAAACGCACCTGGAAAAAGTATGGCCAGAGTGGCCTGCTGATCTCCGACTGGTTTGAAAACGTGGCGGAACATGCGGATGACCTCGCCGTCATCAACTCCTGCGTTTCCGATGGCATCAACCACGCCGGCGGCGTTTGCCAGATGAATACTGGCAGCATCTTCGGCGGGCGTCCTTCGCTTGGGGCTTGGGTAAATTACGGTCTCGGCAGCGAGAACGGAAACCTCCCTGCCTTTGTCGTCATCAAGGACAGCGAAGGCACCGTGGTGAATGGCGTGCGCAACTGGGGCAGCGGCTTCATGCCTGCCGTTTATCAGGGCGTGGAGTTCAGCTCTGACGGCGTTCCGATCAAATATCTGGACAACCCCAAAGGCTACAGTTCCGCCCAGCAGCGTGAGAAGCTGGATCTCCTGGCCAAGTTTAACCAAGAGTATAACCGCACCCGCACGGACAACACCGAACTGGATGCCCGCATCCGCTCCTACGAGCTCGCCTACAAGATGCAGGCCGAGGCCCCCGAGGCCGTGGATCTCAGCAAAGAAAGCGCCTCCATCAAGGCCCTCTACGGCATGGACAAGCCAGAGACCGCCGTTTATGGGCGCAACTGTTTGTTAGCCCGTCGTCTCGTCGAAAACGGCGTGCGTTTTGTGCAACTCTACTCCGGCGCTGGTAGCAAGTGGGATTCCCACAGCAAGCTGGAAGAGAACCACAGCCGTCTGTGCCGTTCCGTGGACCGCCCCATCGCAGGTCTGCTCACGGACCTCAAGCAGCGCGGACTGCTGGATGAAACCCTTGTCATCTGGGGCGGTGAATTCGGCCGCACTCCTTTCCGCGAAGGCCGCAGTGGCCGCGACCACAACCCTGGCGGCTTCACCATGTGGATGGCTGGGGGCGGAGTCAAAGGCGGCCAGACCATCGGCGCTACGGATGAACTCGGCCTCTACGCCATCCAGGACAAGATGCACGTGCATGACCTTCACTCCACCATCCTGCACCTGCTAGGCGTGGACCACACCCAGCTTATCTACCCGCACAAAGGCCGTCCTGAGCGCATCGACCAGAACGAAGGCCACGCGAATAACAAACTCATCACAGGCTAGCTTTTACCCGCTTTCAAATACCCGATCAGATCGGCGAGATCCTGCGGTGTCAGAGCGGCTTCCAGGCCCTCGGGCATCAGGGAGACGCCCAGGCTTTTGAGGCTACCGATGTCTTGGCGCAAAACGGCGCGTGAGGACCCATCGGGCAGCTTGAAGGTGACGCTGGCGGCGCTTTCAGAGGCGATGAGACCAAAGATCTGCTCGCCGCTTCCCAGCGTGCAGATGTAGGCGTGAAAGCCCGGCTGGATGTCCAGGTTCGGATCCAGAATGTTGGTCAGAATCTTCTCCGCAGGATGATCCGACACGGTCCTCAAATCCGGCCCTATGGCACGTCCTTCGCTGCCAAAAACATGACAGGCCGCGCAGGCGCGCTGATACACCTTCTGGCCACGCTGCGGTTCCATCTTCATGGCCAAGGCAGGCCGGAACTGCTCCACGATCTTGGTCCGCGCTGGCGATCCCACAACACTGAAGAGGTTCTCTGCCTTCTGCTTCAGTTCTGCATTCGGATGATTCATCAGACGCAAACGTCGCCCCGCATCCACCTCACGTGCAGACAGCTTTCCCTCACCCATCCAGGCCAGCAACTGGCCCGTCCAGTCATTGCGGGACATCAGCGCATCCAGTGCCTGCTCACGCGCCGTCGGCAGCAACCCTGTCCAGGTTTCCAACAGCACTCCGGTCAAACGTGCATCCCCCACTTTGACGAGCACCTTCAAGGCCTTCTCCCAGTCTCCCGAGTCCTTCCCGACTTGCAACTTCGACAGGAGAAAACCGACAGCCGATTCGCGGCTGGACTCCCGCCGTGCCAGCAGCTCTGCCGCCGCCATTTGCATAACCGGAACGGACTTGTCCGACGCCAGCCTGTCAGCCGCCTCTTGAAAAACGGACTCCGTTTGGGCCAATAACGACGACAGCTCATCGCCCGGCTTTTTCTTATGAAGCTCCGCAACGCTGCTTTTTTGACGGTTCAGTCCATCGAGAAAACGGCCTAACCGATCCCAGTTTTCGGCACCACCCGCGACTTTCACCGAGGGTTTGATGAGCTCAGCCAAAGCCTCTCGGTTTCCCACGGCCAAGGCCATTTGCACCAGTGTCTCCAGAGAGGTCAGACTCGCCGCACGGGACATCTCTGTGAGATGAGGCAGGGCAGAACTGAGACAGGCCGTGGCCATCATGGAATCTTCCCCATGAGAGCGAAAAAGCTGGGCCAGCGCCTGACCCGGTTTGGCCTGGGGCCATTGGCCGAGGCTGAAAGCAAGCTGTAACCTCACCTTCGCATCCGGATCCTCGACAAGCTTGGCCACCGCCGCAGCCATGGCCTCCGTGGGAAACTTTTCAGCCAGCCGCAGTGCATTCTCTCGTACGCCTGGATGCACATCGTTGAGGGCCCCCATCACCTCCTCTGACGTCAAGGCCTGCAGCCCGTCCAGCACGCACAGAGCTTGCAGCCGGAATTGAGGCAACTTTGCTTTGACGGCCATGTTTTTCAGCGCTGGCACTGCCTGATCCCCAGCTTTCCACAGCAGCATCTGCTGCGCCTTGTCACGCACCCAGGCATTCGGCGATTCCAGCGCCTGGCCCTGTCCTTGCGC
>DMMK01000723.1 GCA_003453085.1 Verrucomicrobiales bacterium | reverse complement strand
GCTACCTGGCGAATCTGCGCGGTGTGGAGCTGAGCAGCGACGACGGCATGGGCCGTACAGATCCGGCGACCCTGGAGGTGGCCGTGGATGCAATCACGCGCCAGACGAGCGCCCTGATGGCGGACCTGACCGCCCTGGAGATGCCTGTGGCAGTCTCCAACGCCCTGGCCGTACACCCTGCCGGCGTGATCAATGGCATCGACCAGGAATTCACGGGCCGGATCGAACGCGTGGACACGGAAACACTGAGTGCGCTGCTGAAGGCGGACATCATTCCTGTCTTGCCGCCTCTGGGTTATGACAGCCGTGGGACAACGCTGCGTCTGAATTCCGACGCCGTGGCCGTGGAGGTAGCGATCGCACTGCGGGCTGCCAAAGTGATTTTCGTCTCCGAAGCGGGCCTCACCGCTCCCGATGGCACCCGGCTGGCCCAGATTTCCGTGGCCGGTGCACGGGAAATCTACCGGATGAAGGATCCCCGTCATGATGTGAACCTGCTGTCCAAGCTGCGCTACGCGGCCCTAGCCTGCCAGGAGGGCGTGCCGCGCGTACACATCGTGGATGGCAGCCAGGATGAAGCTCTGCTGTCGGAGCTTTTCAGCAACGAAGGCGTGGGCACCATGATCCATGCCGATGACTATCAGCAGATCCGCAAGGCCTATGCCCAGGATGTGCCAGCCCTACTGTCCCTCATGCAGCAGTCCATGGACGATGCCGCGCTGGTGCCACGAACACGCGAGGAGATCCTGGCAAAAATTCAGGACTTCTTTGTACTGGAGGTGGATGAAAACCCCATCGGCTCCGTCGCCGTCCACAGCTACGATGAAGGCGGCAAGAGAATCGGCGAACTTGCCTGTCTGTTTGTGCGGCGCAGTCACAAAAACCGGGGGCACGGCCAGAAACTGGTGGCCTACGCGGAGGAGATCGCACGGCAGCGCGGCTGCGATGTTTTGGTGGCGCTGAGCACCCAGGCCTTCCGGTTCTTTGAAGAAAAGATGGGCTTTGAGGTCACCACGCCGGATTCACTCCCGGCTCCACGTCGCGAGAAGTATGACATCAGCGGCCGGAATTCGAAGGTGCTGATGAAGCCCCTGAAGTGACCCACTGGCCAAAGCCAGAGAACCTTCAGCGGAGACACTCGCGTTTCAGTCCTCGGGGGCACCTTCCTCGCCGTGTCCTTCTTCGGCCATGCGCTGAATGATGCCCGAAAGGTACTCGATGTAGCCATGGACGTCGAGGTGGCCCGGCTCGGGCTCACCGCGGACGGCATAGAGCCAGCCGACCTCATAGGGATCCGTGCGGACCACGCAGGCGTCCTGTTTGAGGTAGGGATTGCCGCCGGCAAACTGGCCCTGCATGACCGCATACACATCCGAGGCGGCTTTGAATCCTTCCACCCAGCCGATGTTTTTGCCTGGCTCCACAGGGTCCCCTTCTTTGGTCGGCCACTCGCAGTCCACCAGCTCGCCCAGCATGCGTGTGGCGAACTTGGTGAAGCCGACGCGCCAGAGACCCGGGTCACCCTCCACTGGGGCCATCCAGTAATGGGAACGGGAGTAACGCTAGGCCTCAGGAAAACGGGCGGAAAATCGGCGTGTTTAAAACGGACGGTCGGGAGGGACATGTGGGCGGCAGAGAACGGTGCGAGAAAGAGCCGTCTATTGGGCGGATGGAAAGTAGTGCAAAAAAGAGCGACAGGCGGAGAGCCCTAGCCCCTGCTGCGAAACAGCCTGGAGTTCAAAGGGGTGGCAAGATTCCGACAGCAGACTTATTTGCCAAGTGCCAGGCAGACGACGTGCCCTTCGGAATTGCGGGCGAACAGGAGGCCATTGGCCAGAACTGGAGTACTCCAGCATTTCCCGTTGAGGATTTGGGCTCGGGAATTTTCGGTGTACTTTTCAGGGCTGGCTTTGACTTCGATGAGTTCGCCCTTGGAGGTGAGTACCAGGAGACGGCCATCCGCACTGGCGGTGAGCGAGGCAAAACCGACGTCTTTTTCAGCCCACATTTCCTGCCCGTCACTGAGGCGCACACACTTCATGGCACAACGGCTGTTATGGTCACCATCAATGCCGTAAACATGCCCTTCCAGGACGATGCTGGAATTGAACATGTTCTTGAGAGCCTTGTTCTCCCACACTTTTTCAGGCTCGCCCGCGCCGAGTTTCAGAAGGGCACATCCTTTGTTATACCCGGTGGAGATGAAGAGGGTGTCGCCGGCCAGGATGGGGTCGGCGGCATTGACTCCATAACGCGTGTTCCACTTGAAAGACCAGAGCTGAGCCCCCGTCTTCACATCCACAGCGATGTAGGAATCGCCGGAACCGATGACGGCGAGCTTTTTACCGTTTTGGGTGATGGGATAGGGAGTCGAGTAACCGGCATTATCCACTTCACTTTTCCAGACGGTCTTGCCCGTCGCCTTCTCGACAGCCATGCCAGCCTTGCCCACATTCAGGATAAGCAACTCATCCTGGACCAACGGTGCGCCTGCGAAACCCCAGTCTGGGATATTGGCCTCCGTCTCTTTCTGCACATTCTTTTCCCAGAGGACTTTGCCGGTGGCGGCATCCAGGCAGAAGAGATCACCCCAGCGGCTCAGGTGATAGACTTTGTCGTCGTCGAAAGTCGGCGTGGCGGAGGTGCCCCCTTCATAATATTTGTCGCCCAGATCTGCGGGATAGCTGTGCTTCCAGAGTTGCTTGCCAGTCTTGGCATCCAGGCAGAAGAGTGTATCCTGTTCATCCGCATGGCCGGTGGTGAGCACACGCTCCTGAGACACGACAAAGGAGGAGAAACCCAGGCCGACTTCGGCCTCCCAGAGAACCTCGGGGTCGGCCTTCAACTGCCAGTCCTTTTCGGCAGAAATGCCATCGCGGGCAGGGCCTCGCCAAACTGGCCAATCGGCCGCAAAGGCGGCAGTGGTGGCGCTGGCAATGAAAAGGAGGCTGGGGAGGAATGGGGTGGCCTTCATGCGTACTTTACTAACGTGCGGAGGGGGGCTTCTGGCAACTGCGGCTTTGAGGCAGCAACGCATTAGAGCGAATTAGGAACCCGAGTCCCGAAACAAGCAAGGCGGCAGGAGTTTGGTTCGGTGCCCTTCCTTCACTCGCACAAAACAAAAAAAGCCCCGCCAAAAAGGCGGGGCTTTGAAAACAACCAACGGAACCAGGA
>DMMK01000161.1 GCA_003453085.1 Verrucomicrobiales bacterium | reverse complement strand
GGGCGGGCCAAACCAGTCATAGGACAGGGAGGCATCGAAGAGCCAGGCGGTGGGTCCCTCCTGGCCGATGATGATCGGTTCGCGACCCAGAAACTGGCCAAATTGCTCCGCCAGAGTGCGGATGGACACGCGCTCCAGCCCAGTGACATTGAGGGCGCAGGGTGGGCAGGAGGTGCGGGAAAGGCACTGGATGGCCCGGGCATTGGCATCCCCCTGCCAGATGACATTGGCATAGCCCATGGTCACGTCCACAGGCTGACCTTGGGAGACTTTCTGAGCGACGTCATGAAGCACGCCGTACCGCAGGTCAATCGCGTAGCTGAGCCGGAACATCAGGGCCGGAGTGCCATTTTTGTTGGAAAAGTGGGTGAAGATGCGTTCCCGGCCCACGCAGGAGTTCGCGTAGTCCCCTGGGGGATCCAGGGGATCTCCCTCGCGCGAGCCTGTGCCTGCGACGGGAGACAGGGGATAAACACAGGCGGTGGAGAAAACAACGATCCGAGAGCGGGCAAAACGCTCGGCCACAATGGCTGGCACGAGAGTGTTCATTACCCAGGTCAGTTCCGGGGCATCGCGGGTGCCGAATTTTTGTCCGGCCATGAAAATAATGTTTGGCACCTCCGGCAGGGCCTGGACGGAGGCACGGTCCAGGAGGTCACAGGCGAGGGTTTGGACGCCATGTTGCTGGAGCTCGGCCGCTGCGGCCGGGGCGGAGAAACGGGAAACTGCAAAAACCTGGCGCTGAGTGTGCCCCAGGGCATCGAGCCCACGACGGATCATACGGGCGAGGGAGGGCCCCATTTTGCCACCTGCGCCCAGGACCATGAAATCGCCTTCCAAATCGCGTAAAGTTTCCAGGACACCGGGCGTCGGCTGGCTGAGCTGGTCTTCAAGGTCGGCGTGGTTCAGCAGTGGCTTCATGGTGAATGTATCCAGATACAGCAGGCGGGCATGCTTTGTGCATGCTATTGTCACCACTATGCATGCGAAAAAAAGTGAGATTCCTTCTTGCCAGATCGCTGCCGAATTTGATAACTCTCTTTGACCGCATGAAAAATCGCATCGCCCTAACCATTCTCGCCGCCCTGACGCTCTGCGGCGTCGCCGTCGCCGACATTCAGTCGCCTCCTGGACATCACTACAACTGGAGCCGCAAACTGAGCCGTGGCGTTGGCAACGTCCTCTACGGATGGACCGAGCCCTTCAATGTCTGGCAGCGCACGGTTGAGACCGATGGTGCCCATGCTGCTTTTGCCGACTTCTTCATTGAAGGTGTGAAGCGCATCACCGTCCGCGCCGGTTACGGTGTGTATGAAATGGCCACTTTCCCGCTGCCATCCTGGAAGCTGACCTACCGTCCGCCTTACTACCGCAAGGCTCAGATCGATCCATGGTGGGGCTACACGGAGTTCTCTCCGCAGATGGGCTTTGTCTCCCAGTCTGATTACAGCCGAACGCAGGGCTGGTAATTGATTTTGGAGTAACTTTTGAGAGCGCAGGCTGAAAAGCCTGCGCTTTTTTATGTCCGTATCCCTGCGATTAATGGGGATGCCTGAGGGGCGAAAATGCGGAGCGGAAACGGGAAATGCACCCTGGCCACAGGCGGCTGCTCCAGAAGTCTGCTGCTGCGCATTTAGCCCTGTTTGATCCGATTCTGGATCTGCCGTAGTACATACAGGCAGGCCAGAACGGCGGAAGTCATTTGGACCAGGACGGTGGCAAGGGCGATGCCTGCGGCCCCCATGCTGCGCATGAACAGCCAGTTCAACCCGGCATTTCCAATCAGGCCGATGACGGAGATCCAGATGATGAAGTGGGTGGCTTGCATGGCCACCACCACTCGGGAAGCGAGGCTGCCGACGATGTAAAAGGGGATCTGCAAGGCGGCGAAACGCAGCACTTCGGCCACCCGCTGGGTGTCCACGGCGGTGAAGGAGCCACGTTCAAACAGCAGGCTGATGACCCAGGGGGCGAGCCAGCAGAGCATGAGCACCGCAGGCAGGGCGAGGGCCAAAATTGCCCCGGCACTGGTGATGAGCTGGTGCTTCACCCCCTGCCAGTCACGGCGTGCCACCTTGTCCGCAAAATAGGGAAACAGCACATCGCAGGAAGGGGCCACGGTCACGGCCAGAATGATGCCGCAGACTTTTTCCGTGTAGCCCAATACGGCGACACTGCCTGGAGACAGCCAGGCGGCCATCGTCTGATCCACCACCACTGAGCTGCTGAAAATGCCACCAGCAAAAAGAAAGTGGGCGGTGTGGCGGAGCACCCTAGCTAGCCTGGGTTCCCACAGTCGCAGGCAATGCAGCCAGAAACGTTTCTGCCAGGGCAACTGACGGGCCACTGTGATGAGCAGCCAGCCCAGATGGAGCATGGAACCTATGACGGTGCCGGTGACCAGTGTGGAGACATCGGCCGCGCTACCAGCATAAAGCAGCAGGCTGATGATGGTGAGCGGCACCAGGGTGGGGGCGCTGGTGGCGATGATGAAGTGTTTGTCCGCCCGCAGCCAGGCGGAAAGCTGGTAGCTCATGCCAAAGAACACCATGAACGGCAGCAGCTGGCGTAGCAGCCCCACGGCGAGCGCCTGCTTTTCAGGATTGAATCCCCGGGTGGCCCAGCTGATGAAGTAGGGGGCCACGAAGTACACAGCCACGGCCAGGAGAAGGAGGCTCAAAGCATGGAGGCAGGAGCCCTGGACCGCCAGACGCAGCGCGCGCCGTTTCGTCCGCAGATGAGAAATCTCGGAATAAACAGGAAGAAAGGACTCCGGCAGCCCCCCGCCAATGAGGGCGGCGAGAAAGGTGAGAAGGCCAAAGGAAACCAGGAAGGCATCCAGGGCATCTCCGGTGCCGAACTGCCGGGCGACGGCGGCATCCTTTAAAAAAGAGACGGCCTTCGATCCGACCGTGAGCATGGCAACCAGCAGAAAGCCGGAAACAATGCGGGAACCCGCTCCCTGTTGAAGCAGGGAAGAGATACGGGATCTGAGCTGAGAGAGAGGAGGCAACGCGGTACGATAAACACACGCGGCTAGAGCCGATACTAAAAATCCAGATAGATCTCTGCCCGGCGGTTTTTTGACCGGCCTTCTGGGTCATCGGTGCCATCGGCCTTCTGGTTAGGCCCGAGAGGCTGGGCCTTGCCCATGCCCGTGGTGACGATCTGGGCGGCGGCGACACCTAGCCCTGCGAGCCGTTTTTTCACGGATTCAGCGCGGGCCTGGGAGAGGGCGAGGTTGTAGTTGTCGGTGCCTTTGGCATCGGTATGGCCGGCGATTTGAAGCTTTTTGGAAGGATCTGAATTCAGCAGGCCAGCGACGATCTCGAGTTGCTTGAGGGCACGCGGGTGCAGTTCAGACTGGTCGTATTCAAAATAAAGGGCCAGGGATTCACCGCCTTTGGGGTTGCTGACGATGGGTGTGTAGGGTACGCCCATCTTGGCAGCGGAGGAGGCGAAGGAACTGAGGATTTCGGACAGGTTCAGCCCCACCACTTTCCAGGGTTGGTCCACACCGCTGCGCTGCATTTCGAGGCCAAATTCGGTGGACTGCTGCAGCTTCTGGGACTGCACCTGGGCGATGACCCAGGAGACTTCTGGATTGGCCACGGTGATGATCAGAGGCTTGGCTGGCTTGAACTCATAGGCACCTTCTTCAAAGACGATGCAGAGTCCGGCGAGGCGTTCGGCGGGCACTTTCTTTTCATCCACAAACTTGCGTGCGGCGATGAAATCATGCTTGAGTAGGGCACGCACAAAATCGCTGCCGAAGGTGAGAGCATCGGGCATCTCTTCGACGGTGAACAGCGGGGCTTTGGTTGCGGCCTTCGTGGTCGGCATTGGCGCCGCAGAGGTCTTGGGGGCGGGGGCGGCGCTGCCAGCAGGTGCTGGGGCAGGCGTGACTGAGGTGGCCATGCTGGGAGCAGCTTCCGGCACGGCGACC
>DMMK01000611.1 GCA_003453085.1 Verrucomicrobiales bacterium | reverse complement strand
TCCGTATCTTAGCCGCGCCTTTCAAGGCGCGGTTTTGGCCCGCGCACAGCCTTCTTTCATCGCGTCGCAGCGCGACGCCCGAACGGCCGCAATTTCACCAATCCATCACGCTAAATCCTATCAGGCGACGGCGGCTGCTTTCCGGACTGCTGTTACTGAGAGTGCCGTCCAAAAGGAAGCCCCAAAATGCGGCATTGCAGGCTTCTCCTGACGGGTCGAAGCCACAAAATCAGCCACGACCTCGGCATTCATTGGACGTGGCATAGAGACATTGAAGGCCCCCATCGCATTCCACCCAAGTGTTCCTTGGTCATGAATTGCGGACAGATGAGAAACAGAATCGAGAGGAGTATTCATGAAATTGAGAAGGCGTTTTGCAAGGTTGCGATCTTATCAAGGTTGGATTGAGTCGTTCTCTACTCTGCTTCGCTGTGTTGATTTGAAATTGATAAACGAGTCACAAAAATGAGAATTAAAGACCAAAAGGATGGCGGGGTGTGAAGCCTGCATAGCTGCGGCCCTTGGTGCGCCAGCGTGGACCTTCGCTCACCTTGCCACCTGACGTGTCCAGACGAAGACCGCATACCGTCATGAAAACATGGTCACCAGGTTTCACCCAAATGGTGATGAAACGGCCTTCTCCAGGCTGGCCGTATTGAGAAAATCCGACCGATGTGAGGGGGCTTTTCAGCAAACCCGCCTTGATCAGCGTGTAGGAGGTGGAACTGGAGCAATCGTAAGCACGATCTTCCACACGGCCATGGCCACCGCCGCGGACATACGGGCTATTCTGCAGGTGATTCGCAGCATTGATAAGATACTGCACCTGGCCTGGCAGGCTGGCGGAGCAAGAAGCATATTTTCCATCAAAACGGATCAGGGATCCCGCAGCAGGAGCGGTCCGGGCCACTGGCACTGCCCGTGCCACCATCATCTGTTGCTGCTGCTGAGCGTAATAGGCGGCAGCCTGCTGCTGCGCATGATACGCGGCCCAGGCTTGCTGCTGCTGCATCTGTGCGTGGTAGGCAGCTGCCTGCTGCTGCTGCTGGGCGTAGGCTGCCTGCTGGGCAGCGTAGTGACTGGCGGCGTAGCCATTTTGAGCAGAAACCAGACCTGGGAAAAGGAAAGCCGCAAGAGAAAGGGAGAGAGCGGCGAAGGTCGTGGAGACGGTTTTCATAGCAGTTCGTTGCTTTTGATATGGTAATTATATCAAAAACTAGAATCACTGCAATCCCATAATCATCATTTTCTGGAATTTCTGTAAAATGAGAGACTTTTGGAGTTTTCGGAGGCAATTATTTGCTTTCAAATAATCACATAAACCATACTAAACCCTTCATTATCAATTCATTAGCACTAAATAAACCGTTTTATCACCTTCTTTATCATTTATCATAATATAAAGATTTTCAGCACATCCAGTCATGGTTTTATCATTTTATGGAAACATCTCGAAAGAATGGCTGCTCTAAAAAGGGTGCTTTTTCCGTTTGGCTCCCCTTTGACCTTCTTCGATTTGCTTGGCCTAAGAGCACCCCGTGATCTTTTCTCTAGAATGCAGCCTCCCAGTCGAGCTGGCCCAATGACGGGATAAGCACCGCTCTCTTTGGCCCTGCGTTTTCGTGCCTCCGGCTCAGCCTGGAGGGGGAAATACCCGAAGTTGCCGATGTTTGCCCCTCTGTGGCTAGGCACAAAAAAGCCCCGCCTCTTGCGGGGCGGGGCAAAGATCGCAGAAATGCGAGAAGGAGTCAGCTCAGCTCTTGGCCTTGGGGGCCGGCGCATTTTCCGTGAAGGAAGCAATGGCCAGCAGGATGGCCGCAACGACCACACAGGAATCCGCCACATTGAACGAAGGCCAGGGATTGAAGGGACGGAAGCCGAAGTCAAAGCGGAGGAAATCCACCACATAACCGTGGAGGAGGCGGTCGGTCAGGTTGCCAAAGATGCCAGCCACCAGAAGGGCCACGGCGGTGCGGCTCAGAACTCCCGGAAAAGCCCCCTTCTTGTACATCCAAATGATGAAGGACAAGGCCGTGAGCGAAATGGCCCCGAAGGCGTAGTTCGCATACTCAGTGCCGTTGAACATGCCAAAGGCCACGCCGGTATTCGCCGTGTGATGCAGCCAGAAGATGCCGGGGATGACTTCCTGCTCGGTCTCATGAAGGACAAAATGCTTCACAATCCATAGCTTCGACCACTGATCGAGGATGTACAGCGGGACGGAAAGGAGAAGCAGGAGACGGATCATGGGAAGTAAAATCGCGGGGCGTGGCTGTGCCGGACCTCTCTCATAGGCAGGCTGGCAGACTTCTCAAGCACTCAGCCTGCCTGATGAGATGATCTTGCAGCCCCCTGTCCCCCGTCCTACTCATGGGCCAAGACGTGAGCAGCCCCAATCTCCAGGACATTGCCGACCAACTGGGCATCTCGAAGATGACCGTGTCCCGTGCGCTGAGGGGTGAACCCCATGTGCAGACTGCCCTGCGGACTCGGATTTTGGAG
>DMMK01000664.1 GCA_003453085.1 Verrucomicrobiales bacterium | reverse complement strand
CGCGCACCGTGGGCCAGCACGTGCTGCAGGCAGGCGACGAGATGAACCAGGGCAAGCCCGCTGCGGCTGGCGGCGAATTTGAAAAACTGGCTAACCAAATGCGTGACATGGCCCTGCGTGAAAAATCCCGCGAGGAGCTGGAAAAGCTGGCCCAGCAGCTCCGCGATGCCGGCAGCAACATCGCCGGGCAGAATGAAGCCGGTGGCATGCAGCAGATGAATGCCGCTGCGGGCGACACCCCACAATCAAAGTCAGGGCAGACACCGCAGGTCGGCCAAACTCCCGCCGGACAGCAAGGCCAGCAACAGGCCCTGCAGCCTCCCGGCTTGGGCCAGCCCAATCAGGGCCAGTCCATGCAGCCGCAGCAAAACCCTGGCCAGCAGGGGCAAGGCCAGCCTCAGCAAATGCAGGTGGGCCAGATGGGGCAGCCTGGACAGCAAGGTCAACCCGGCCAGCAGGGCGAACAAGGAACCCCCATGCTCATGGCCCCCGTCCCTGGACAAAAGCCGGGCGACAAACCACCCGACATGCTCATTCTCGGCGGCCCTCCGGGCGATCCCAGCGATGGCACCCCAAACATCACCCTCTCCATTCCCGGTGGGCGCGATCCCGGCGTGGGCAAGGCCGATCTGAAAGCCGACCCCACGGCCAAGCAGGACACGACCAACAGCACCGTCGTCAATGCCCAGCAAAACAGCGAGGGCCAGTCCAGCACCCGCGCCGTGGAAGGTGGAACGCGCCAGGAATCCACCACTCGCAACGCCACCCAGACCGCCGTCGAATTTCTCCAGGCCGAAGAAGAGGCCCTGGATGACTCCGCCCTGCCTCCCAGCCGCCGCGAGCAGGTGCGCCGTTACTTCAACGAACTCCGCCGCCGTTTCGAAAAACAGCCCTGACCGCGAAGACTGCCCACTGAATCCTGTTTACCGATTTCCCTCCCCATGCCCGCCTTTCCCACACTCTTCCAAAACCTCAAGACCGAGCTGCAAAAGTCCATCGTCGGTTACGATGCCCTGCTGACCGATGTCCTCGTGGCCATCTTCTCCGGCGGCCACGTCCTGCTGGAGGGCGTGCCCGGCCTGGGCAAGACCTTCCTCGTCCGCACCCTTTCCCAGGTCATCGGCCTGGAGCCTGGCCGTGTGCAGTGTACGCCTGACCTCATGCCAGCGGATATCCTGGGCACCCACATCGTCAATGAAAACGACCAGGGTATCCGCATGATGTTTTTTGAAAAAGGCCCCGTGTTCAAAAACCTGCTGCTGGTGGATGAGATCAACCGCGCCACCCCCAAAACCCAGGCCGCCCTCCTGGAAGTCATGCAGGAACGCTGCGTCACAACCGGTGGCGAGCGCCACATGCTGCCCGAGCCCTTCTTTGTCCTCGCCACCCAGAACCCCATGGAGATGGAAGGCACCTACCCCCTGCCGGAGGCGCAGCTCGACCGTTTCATGTTCAAGATCAAGGTCCCCTTCCCCGATCTCGATTCCCTGGTGGAAATCTCCCGCCGCACCACCGGCTTCACCGAACCCACGCTGAACTCCATCCTCACTGGTACCGACCTCATGAAAATGCAGCGCGAGCTGGCCGAGGTGCCCGTGGCCGAGCCCGTGGCCCGCTACGCCTCCCAGCTCATCCTCGGCACCCACCCGGAGACCCCAGGCGTGCTGCCGGAGATCCAGCGTTTTGTCTCCTACGGAGCCAGCCCCCGTGGCCTGCAGAGCCTCATCAAAGGCGCCCGTGTCTGGGCCGCCCTGCATGGCAGCACCGCCGTCTCTACCGACGACATCCGCGCCATCGCCCACGTCTCCCTCCGCCACCGCATCATCCTGAATTTCGAAGGCGAAGCCCAGCAGATCAAGGTGGACGACATCATCACCAAAGTCCTGGATCAGGTGAAAACGCCCGCGCAGAAGGCGGCGTGAAGTTTCAGTTTCCAGTGTCCAGTTTCCAGTGTTCATTGCAGGAGCGGTCTTCTTCTGAAAACTGAATACCGCAGACTGAATCCTCCCACCCATGCCTCGCACCGCCAAACAGCACCGCAAGACCGCCGAAACGGACATCCAGATCGAACTCAATGTGGATGGCTCCGGCCAGTCCACCATTGACACCGGCGTGCCGTTTTTCGACCACATGCTCACGCTGTTCACCAAGCACGGTCTCTTTGACCTGAACGTGAAGGTCGTCGGCGATGTGGATGTGGACTATCACCACACCGTCGAGGATACCGGCATCGTCCTGGGCCAGTGCTTCCGCGAAGCCCTGGGCAACAAGGCAGGCATCGTGCGTTACGGCTTTTTCCTCTTGCCCATGGATGAGACCCTGGCCGAAGTGGCCATGGACCTCAGCGGCCGCCCCTTCCTCAGCTACCACGCACCGGAAAAGATGGAGGCCATCGGCGGTCGCGCCGGGGTCTTCAGCTATCAGCTTGTCGAGGAGTTCCTGCGGGCCTTTTCCAGCGCCCTGCTGTGCACCCTGCATGTCGAAATCAAACGCGGCCGCGATTCCCACCACATGGCCGAGGCCATCTTCAAAGGCCTCGCCCGCGCACTCGACGCCGCCACCCTGCATGACCCAAGAGTCGTCGGCATTCCTAGCACCAAGGACGTATTATAATCCATGAATCTCGGTGTGCTCGACTACGGCGCTGGCAATCTGCGCAGCGTATTGAATGCTTTCAAGGCCATCGGCCATGAGGCCCAGCTTGTCACGGAACCGAAAGGTTTCGAAGGTCTGGACGTGCTCGTCTTCCCAGGCCAGGGGGCCTTTGGCGACAGCGTCCGCATCATCAAGGAGCGGCTTCTTTGGGATCCCCTGAAACAGTGGCTCAAGGATGAACGGCCCTACCTGGGCTTCTGTCTCGGTTACCAGCTCCTTTTTGAAGCCAGCGAAGAATCCCCCGGCGTCGAAGGCCTCGGCGTGGCCCCCGGCATCGTCCGCAAGTTCCTGCCGGATCACGGGCTGAAAATCCCGCACATGGGCTGGAACCAGGTCCACTGGGAAGAACGCGGTGCCAAGTGGTGGAAAGGGCTGCCCAACCCCTCCTACCTCTACTACGTCCACAGCTACTACCCTGACGTGGCGGATAAATCCCTGGCCCTCTGCAGCACCACCTACGGCAACGAATTCACCGCTGGCATCTGTACGGACAACCTCATGGCCGTGCAGTTCCACCCCGAGAAAAGCCAGGACACCGGCCTGACCCTGCTGCGGAATGCAGTGGGCGTTTTTGCCTGAAGGCGGCCCCGCCGAAGTCCTAACTCATCGAGTTTCAATGTCCAGGACCGACGGAAGCGGCCTAGGAAATTTCGGGTTCGGATCTGGAATGAGTACAGATTCGGGCAACATCAGCTTTCCGTCCTTGTCCACCAGCGTCACCATCATCACCGAACAGTCGGTGAAACAAATCGCGATCTTGCCACCCGGCCAGACTCTTCCTCGCATAGGTCCCTCGACACCCCGGTGCCACCAGGGGGGCCAGGACGCGTCAGCACTGTTTTCAAACAGCACAACCTGATTGGATGGAGAAGCATTCGACTGTTCGCCAAACATCATCCAGTGATTCTCATTCGGCCCAACGGCCTGTGCGTAGTAAGGGGCTAAACCCACCTCCCCATCCGGTTTGTAGGGCGAACGAACAGCCCCGAAGAGCTTCTCGTCATCCAAGAGCTCATCCTTAAATAGCTGACGAAAGACCAAGTTGGCAGTCTTGCGCTCATCATAGTGAATGGCATCCGGAAAAATACCGCCATTGTCGGCAGCCCATGCAAGAAACAGCCCTCCAATGGATCTCACGTTCTTGATGCTCGCAGCTTGTTCACCCGCCGTTTTAACCAACTGCCAGGAGGCCATCGAAATGAGGCCTACCAGACCGGTCACGCCCAGCACGCTTCCCCATTGAAGCCACCCCCACTTTTTTGTCGGTTTATCCGCCTGATCCATGCATGATTTCAGCAGATCTCTAGCGGTCAGGCAAGGCTGAATAATTCCTATAACATAACCGATCATCAAGAGATCCAAATATTCAGTCTAACAAACATTGTAAAAAATATCTGTTTGGTCATTGCCTGCAAATCGGCATCCGTGGTAAAACAAAAAATCCGGAAAATCCGTCCTGATGATTCACCTCATCCGCAGCGGAGGATCTGGGCATCTGCTCTCCCGAGCCAGCCGGTCACTTCCATCGAAAAGTCTCACTGCGAACTGTTCATGGAAAGGTCCCACGTATGCCCGAACCCATAGCCAATGACCCCTGCCACCTGCACTGCAAGTGGAACGGGAAAGACATGTGCCTCCGCTGCCTGCTGTCGCCCGAGGCCATTGCTGAGCACCATCTCAGCCTGGGGGTCGCCTGCGGCCTCCGTCACATTTACTTCCCCAGCGAGCTGCCTCCCTGCGTCCACCTCAATGGCGAAGTGGACTGGCATTACTCGGAGGAAGAGGAGGAGCATGAGGCCATGCTCGTTTGACCTCCCCACCCTCAGACAAAGAAGCCGCCTGTGAGTGAACACAGGCGGCTGGTAGAGCTTGGCTGTTAACGCGGATTACTCGCCGATGGGCACCTGGGGCAGGTTCCAGACTTTCTCCGCGTATTGCAGGATGGTGCGGTCACTGCTGAATTTGCCCACGCGGGCGGTGTTCAGAATGGCCATCTTCACCCACTTGTCCTGATCCTTGTAAGTGGCGTCCACTTGGGCCTGCGCATCCACATAGGACTGGTAGTCCGCCAGGCAAAGGTAGGGATCGCCATGGTCCAGGAGACTGCGGCGCAGCGGCTGGAATTCCTCGGCATTGCCCGTGAAGTAGTCACTGCTGATCCAGTCGATCGTGTTGCGCAACTTCTCGTTAGCCCAGTAGTAGTCCCAGGGATTGTAGCCCTTGGCGCGCAGCTCCGTCACCTCTTCCACGGTGAGACCAAAGATGAAGATGTTTTCCGAGCCGACTTCTTCCTCGATCTCCACATTGGCTCCGTCCAGGGTGCCGATGGTGAGCGAGCCATTTAGGGCCAGCTTCATGTTGCCCGTGCCGGAGGCTTCTTTGCCTGCGGTGGAAATCTGCTCTGAAAGGTCCGAGGCAGGAATGATCTTTTCCGCCAGGGAGACGCGGTAGTTCGGCATGAAGACGACCTTCAGTTTGTCACCCACACGAGGGTCATTGTTCACCTTCGCAGCCACGGCGTTGATGGCATGAATGATGTTCTTGGCCAGGAAGTAACCTGGGGCCGCCTTCGCACCAAAGATGAAGACACGGGGATGGAAATCCGCGTTCGGATTGTCCAGGATCTCGCGATACAGCGTGACGATATTCAGCAGATTCAGGTGCTGGCGTTTGTATTCGTGGAGACGCTTGATCTGCACATCAAAAAGCGCATCCGGACTGACGGTCACACCGCATTCATCCAGGATGATCTTGGCCAGCACCACCTTGTGGTCGCGTTTGATTTTGGCATAGCGTGCCCGGAAGGCCGGATCATCCGCATACGGATCGAGTTTGCGCAGGAGGTCGGCGTTTTTCTTCCAGCTTTCGCCGATGGTCTCGGTGATGAGCGCGGAGAGCTGCGGATTGCAGACATCCAGCCAGCGACGGAAGGTGATGCCGTTGGTCAGGTTCAGGAAACGGTCAGGATACAGCGCGTAGAAATCCGCAAACAGGCGCTCGCAAAGCAGACGCGTGTGCAATGCGGCCACACCGTTGGTGGCGTGGCTGCCCAGCACGGAAAGATTGGCCATACGCACGTATTTTCCACCGCGCTCCTCGATGAGGGAAAGGTTGCGCTTTTTCTCGCTGTCGCCGGGCCACTTGGTCTCGACATCGCCTTCCAGGAAGAGCTGATTGATCTGGTAGATGATCTGGAGATGACG
>DMMK01000140.1 GCA_003453085.1 Verrucomicrobiales bacterium | reverse complement strand
AATGGGATTCCTGCTGGAGCCTTCATCACCGCCATCAATGGCAACTCAATCACGATTTCCGCCAATGCCACGGTGACGAGCGCCTCGGTGGACATCGTTACCAGCACACCTGAAATCATCGTGCATCAGTATGGCAAAGGCACGCTGACTATCGGCTCCACCATCACGGGCAACAGCAGCCTGACCATCGCGGGTCCAGCCACCACCTCTCCAGATCAGTTCGGCACCACCGGGGTTGTGAAGCTCACTGGCAACAACACCTATACGGGACGGCCCTTCGTTACCGGTGCTGTGCTGGAAATCTCCGATACCCTGGCGCTCGGTCCAAATCCGACCAGCTTTGTCAACAGCCAGCTCACCCTGAACGGCGGCACCCTCCGCTGGACTGGCGGCACGGGCAGCCTCGACAAACGCGGCGTTGCCCTCCACGGTGGCGGCGGTGTGATTGATGTGGTCAATTCCACGGGCAACCTCGTCATCGGCGATGCCCTGAACAGTGCCCAATCGTCTCTGGTCTCCCAAGAAATCTTCCGTGGTGATCTCATCAAAATGGGGGCGGGCTCCCTCACCCTGCTAGGCAACAACGGCAGCTTCCAGGGGCTGATGGATGTACGCCAAGGCAGCTTGATCGTCATGTCTGACGCGGGCAACAACAATGCCGGCACCACCACTGTGCTAGGCTCCAACCGCTCCTGGGCCGATGGCACCATCCTTCGTTCTGGCACCAACATCCAGCTCTTCCTGGGCAATGGTAACAATGGTGGCGATTGGACGATGGACGAGTTCTTCACCTTTGAAGGCGGAAACACCTTCACCTACGGCGGCCTCATCGACATCAATGGCATTTTTGCAACTACCCTCAATGGCCAGCAGTTCAATCTCGGCAACCGCCGTCCGCTGAACCTCAACGGCATCCTTGATATCAAGGGCACCACCACCTTCGATGTCGTCCCCAATGCCGTCATGCGCTTGAACAACGGCTCCGGCTACCTCACGGGCTCCGGCGACATTGTCAAAGACGGCCAGGGCCGCATGGAGTTCCGCTCCAACGTTCCTGACTGGACGGGCAATCTGGTGATCAAACAGGGCCTCGTTTACGCCGCCAACCAGGCCGATGTCCTCGGCTCCGGTTACGCCTCTGGAAAGACCATCACCCTCGGCAGCGACGACCGCCAAGGCACCGCCGAGCTCCTCATCCTCAGCCCGGACACCAACAACCAAGGCTTTGAGTTCGATATCAATCACGACATCAACGTGGTTTACAACCCAGCGCAGACCAAACGCCTCGGCATCGATGGCATCGCCAATGGCAACAAGGTCAGCTACAACGGTGATATCACGCTGAATGACAGCCTCATTCTGCTGATCCGCGACGTCAACGTCGCCGTCGGTGGTGAGCAGTCCTACGTGAACTTCAATGGCAACTTCCGCGACGGCACCACCACCAGTGGCAATCTTGTGGTGCAGACGGATGACCTTGACACCACTAACAACAATAATCCGCACCCTAATGGTCGTGGTGTGGGCTACGCCGTGCTCAATGGCGACAACAGCGCCTGGACGGGCGACATCACCATCGGCACCAACCAGGTTTACAACCAGGATACCACGGCCGTCCTCCGTCTGGGCAACACGAAGGCCCTGACCGCGGCCAATGACGTGACGATGAATTTCAACTCCATCCTTCAGGCTGGCGGGCAGAATGTCACCATCGGCAGCCTCACCACCCAGGGCGGCAATGGTGCCTTCTATGGCGAAGCAGGCACGATGTCCTCCACGAACGTCGGCAGTTCCGAAATCATCGAAAACGCCGCCTCCACGGCAGCCATGCTGACCATCGCTCAGTCCACGCCTGTCACCTATGAAGCTTCCTGGGATGCTTTCTTCCGCGATGGCACGCTGAACAGCCAGTTCTTTGCCCCAGGTGCAAACACGGAGCAGAAGAGCGCCGCACTCAGCCTGACCAAGGCTGGCAATGGCTGGGCTACGCTGAGTCTGGACAATGACTACTCGGGCTCCACGGTGGTTCAGGGCGGCATTCTCCAGGTTGGCCGCAATGGCATCGGCGATACAGGTGCCACCCCTAACGGCACCAACGCCCTGACGTTGAAGACCACCGTGATGAGCGGTGCCACCATCGCAGGCACAGGCATCGTTCAGGGCGGGCTTACCCTGAACTCGGGTGCCACCCTCAGCCCAGGTGACAATGGCGGCAAGGCCATCGGCACCCTCGCCGTCAGCGGCAATGCCATGTTCAGCAGCGGCTCCAATACGCTGCTTCAGTTGCGCAATGCCTCCTTCAACAATCCCAACGCCCTTACGGTCTCGGATGACAACTATGGCTTCTGGCGCGACACCGTCACCACCCTCGATGAATTTGCTTCGGCCTTGAATGATCTCGTTACCACCTCCCAGCATGACATGCTGGTGGCCACCGGCCAAATCAACTGGGGTGCGGGTTCGACCATCACTCTTCAGAACGATGGTTACACACCGAAGGCAGGGGACATCTTCCGTCTGATCAAAGGTGCGAGCTACGCTGGAATTATCAACGTCGGTTCAGAAACCCGTAAGGGCGGGGAAACCGGTGCAGATCTCGTCGGGCTGGATCTCATCCTGTTCGCTCTCGGCGGCAACCTGCTTTGGGATGTGAGCCTCTTTAATGAGCATGGCATCTTGATGGTGGTGGAAGCCGACGTGGACATCCAGTCAATCAACCGTCCTGTGTTTGTGGAAGAGCCAACATCCAATCATAACCAGGCCAACCAGCTGGCTCCAGGCACTTCGGTGACCTTGTCGGGCAAGGCAGATTCTGATGGTGACCCTGCAAAACTGAAATATCAGTGGAACCGCAATGGTGCAGCCGTCGCTGGTGCCACCTCACGGATCTACACCTTCACGGCTAGCTTCAGCACGCAAGGCGTCTACTCGCTAACGGCCATCAATGAAGGTGGCTCCATCACCGCTGTAACGACCATCAATGTCCTGGTGGAGTCTCTCCCTGACATTAGAAATATCGCAGCCGTGAATCCTGTTGCCCCTGGTGGCAGCCGCTCATTCACGGTCAGTGTGGATGGTGAAGCCATCAAACCCGATGGTTCGGCTGGTTTCCTTTACCAGTGGTACAAAGATGATGTCGCCATCGAAGGCGCGACCACCGTGAATCTGATTCTGTCAAACATCACCGAGGCGGATGAAGGCTACTACTACATTGTGGTGACCAACATCGCGGGCAGTGACACCAGCAACGAAGTCTTTGTGGATGTTGTGGATCCAGTCACCAACGTGATCGCCACCGTCAATCCGACTGACACCTACACAGGCCAGACTATCACCTTCAGCTCCAGCTTCGGAGGCGAGGGCAGCATCACCTACCAGTGGAGACGGAACAATGCTCCAATCACCGGTGCCACGGCGGCTACTTACACTCTGCCCAATGTCCAGATGATCTCTGAGGGCGACTACTCCGTGGTCGTCACCTCTCGGGTGGATGGCACGGTGGCCAGCACTGGCACCAGCAACACCATCAGTCTGAATCTCAAAAACCCTCTGCCTCAGATCAACAGTCTGCCTCTGTCCCAGACCGTTCTTGCGGGTCAGCCGATCGATCTGAAAGTCACGGCCCAGGGCCTTCCTATGCTGCGCTACACCTGGAAGCGTAACAATGTTGTGGTGGCCAGCTCCACCACCGCGAGTGTGCTGATCTCCCCGCTGGATACCAACACCACGGTGGCCCAGGGCGGCACCTACATCGTCGAAGTGGCGAACAGTGCGGGCAAAGTCAGCACCACCACCACCCCAGCCGAGGTGGTCGTGGTGGACAGCAGCACCGTTGACCTCCCCGTGGCCGTCGGAGCCGCCGCCACCTTCACCGCCCGTGTGGGTGCAGGCCCCAAGACCCCGCTTACCTACAAGTGGATGCGCTTTGCCACCCGC
>DMMK01000538.1 GCA_003453085.1 Verrucomicrobiales bacterium | reverse complement strand
GGGTACTGACGTAAAACTATAACATGCGCATTGGCATCACAGGAGCCACGGGGTTGATAGGTCAGGCTTTTGCCAAGCTGGCCACCGCCAGCGGCCATGAAGTCATCGCCTACAGCCGTAAAAAAACGCCTTCGCGCGATGCGGTGCAGACGTTGCAACTGCCCTCCGAAACGCCCGCCAAGTTGCCAGAAACCCGGCTGGATGTCCTCGTCCATCTCGCGGGCGAATCGCTGATGGGACTGTGGACGGCTGACAAAAAGAACCGCATTTGGAAGAGCCGGGTGGACCTCACCCAGGCCATCATGGCCCATGTGCAAAGCTGGACTCCGGAGAACCGACCCACCACCGTCCTCGCAGCTTCGGGCATCGGCTATTACGGCAGCCGGGGAGACAGCTTGCTGGATGAGCAGTCTTCGCAAGGGACCGGTTTTCTGGCCGATCTCTGCGGGCAGTGGGAGGTGGCGGCCAGCCAGGCCGGGAAGTGGGGCGCGCGTGTCGTTCATCTGCGCACCAGCATGGTCCTGGCCGAGGACGGCGGGGCCTATCCGCTGATGAGCCGCGCCTTCCGCTATGGCCTGGGAGGTCGGCTGGGCAAAGGCCGCCAGTGGATGTCCTGGATCCATGTCGAAGATGAAGCCGCTCTCATGCTTTGGGCGATTGAAAACAGTCAGGTCACCGGTCCCCTGAACCTTTGCGCACCGCATCCGGAACTGAACAGCAACTTCACCACTAAGCTGGCCCACAGCTTGAAGCGCCCCGCCTTTCTACATGCGCCGGCCCTGGCGCTTCGGCTGCTGCTGCGTGGCATGGCCGAAGAGATGCTTCTCTGCAGCCAGCGTGCGATTCCCAATCAGGCGACCCAATTGGGCTACCGCTTCGCTTACCCGAAGCTCGAAGACGCTTTTGTAGCCTTGGGCTGAGGCAGCAGCCGTAGCATCCATCCACTCGCACGGGCCGGGGTTGCTCCCTGGGAAAACCGCCGCACATTGCCCCGCAGCAAATTCCTCCCGCATTCACTTCCCATGGCCGCCCTCCAGACCACGATTGGCATCATCTACGACTACGACCAGACGCTGAGCCCCACCTACATGCAGGACGAGACGCTCTTCCCGCATTTCGGCATCAACCCCGGCCAGTTCTGGAAAAAAAGTCGCGAGCTGGTGGACCAGGAAGGTTACGATGGTGAACTGGCCTACCTGAAGTGCATGCTCGACTATCTGGAGATGGATCGGCCCACCAATGAAGAGCTGCGCATCCTGGGTGCCAAGCTGCGCTACTACAAGGGCGTGCCGGAAATCTTCAACGAGATGAACGGCGTCCTCAGCAGCCAGCATCGTTTGTTAGGCATCCGTATCGAGCACTACATCATCTCCTCCGGCCTGAAGATCCTGCTGGATGGCAGTTCCCTGGCTCCTTTCGTCAAACGCATCTTTGGCTGCGAGTTCGGCCAGGACAAGGATGGCCGCATCAGCTTCCCCAAGCGCGTCATCAGCCACACCACCAAGACGCAGTACATCTTCCGAATCAACAAAGGCATGCTGGAACCGCATGAGGATGTGAACGACCACATGGATCCGGAACTGCGGCCCATCCCGTTTGAAAACATGATCTATGTCGGTGATGGCCCCACCGATGTGCCCTGTTTCACCCTGATGAAACGCTACGGCGGTCATGCCATCGCTGTTTACAACCCGGATGAATCGAACCGTGCCAGCTTCCGCAAATGCTACCAGCTCAGCGCCCTGGCAGACCGGGTGAAACACATCGCCCCGGCAGACTACCGGCCCGGCAGCCACCTCCGCCTGCTGCTTGAGGAAATGGTCCTCAGCATCGCAGACAACATCGTGCGCCGGAAGAAGCTGGAGATCGAAGAAGGCACCGTCTCCGCCCCACATTTTTAAACGTTGCCCGAGAGGTCCAAACCAGCCTCGATAGGACTTCCGTCCACCAAGTGTTCCGTCAACTGCCGCGCCACCCATGGAGCGCGCAAGACTCCTTTGGAACCCAGGCCATTCATGAAGGCGATCTGAGGCCTCCCCGGATGACGGCCGATCAGCGCCTCATGGCCCCGGATGATCGGGCGCACGCCCGTCTGGCTGCTGGTGACTGTGAAGTCTTGTTTCAGAAGTACACGCAGCTTTTTGTCGAGACCCTCCAAGGCTTCTGGCGCGGGCGTTTCACTATCGGCAAAGTCCAGCTCATAGGTAGGCCCGGCACGCAGGCTGCCATCTGCCCTGGGCAGCAGCCAGCAGCCGCGATTGATGATGCGGCGTTCGTCCCCCGTCTCCGCTTTCAGGCTGAGGACAGTGCCCCGCGCCGAACGAAATGGCACCCAGTCAAACCAAGGATGCAGCGCCGCCTCCCAGCCTGTGCAGAAAACAGCCGCCGCAAAAGTTTCTCCCTGCCAAACCACGCCGGAGGCCTCAATGCCCAACGACTCCGGCGCCACCTCCCCAGCTTGCCAGGCCCCGAGGTTTTGGAAATGCTCCCGGCTTGCCGCCAGGAAGGCAGCCGTGTCCAGCCACCCACTGTGCTGCTGCTGGAATCCACCGTGGGGATTGGAAAAAAAGGTCTCATCCACCAGTGGCCCAGCAGACGGGTTAGCCACATAAGGCTGCACCTCTGGCTGCAGCCGCCGCTTCTCCCAGAGAGTCGCCACCTTCTCATCCCGCAGCAGGCGCACAATGGGCACCTCATGATAAAAGCGCTGGTGCAAGAGAGTCTCCATCTCCTGATAAAAGGCCAGGGCTTCCGGGTAGAGTGTACCGTAACGCCAACTGAGGTTCAGGCGCATGCCCGTGATGGGTGTCACCAAGCCTGCCGCCACCTTGGATGATGTCTGTGCCACGTCCCGGTCCACAATCAAAAAACGCCGACCACGCTGATGCAGCCGCCAGGCCAGCGCTGTGCCCGCCAGCCCCTGGCCGATGATGAGAAAACGTGGATTCATGGATGTGGCACATCCTTCAGGCAGACGATGATGAAAGGCAAATCCTGCTGGATTCAAACGCCGGAAGATGGGAGGCTAGCCACCTGTGATGTTGCATCCCCCCAACCTCCGAAGATCTCTGCAGCCAGTTCTGCTGGCCAGCCTTTTTCTGCTCTCCCTTGCGGCTCATGCGCAGGACAAAATCACTGTACAATTGAAGTGGAAACACGCCTTCCAATTCGCCGGCCACTATGCGGCTTTGGAAAAGGGCTTTTACAAGGAGGCGGGGCTGGATGTCACGCTGAAGGAAGGCGGTCCGGAGACCCATTTTGCCGATGAGCTCACCTCCGGAAACTGCCAGTACGCCGTGGCCCTTTCCTCCATGCTGATCCATCGCAACGAGGGCAAGCCCGTGGTAGCCCTGGCCGCCATTTTGCAGCACTCGCCGGAAGTCCTGCTGGTGCCAGGTGCCAGCGGAATCAATACGCCGCACCAGATGGCTGGTAAGACCGTCGCCGTCTCTCCGGAAGACACCCCTGCCCTACTGGCCATGTTTAAAAACGAGGGCCTCGCGGCGGATGCGGTCAAGACCATCCCCTACGAGTTCAGCCCGGAAAAGATGCTCAGCGGCGTCATCGCCGGCATGGGGGCCTACACCATCAATGAACCCTTCTTACTGCGCGAACGGGGCATCCCATTCCGACTCCTGCAGCCCCGCGACTATGGTGTGGACTTCTATGGCGACTGCCTCTACACGACGGAGGAAGAAATCCGCCAGCATCCGGCCCGCGTGCGAGCCTTTCTCGATGCCACGCTCAAGGGCTGGCAGTACGCCATGAGTCACCGTGAGGAAATCATTGATCTCCTCAAGTCCCGCTACCAGTGCCCCATCAGCCGCGAGGGCCTGCACTATGAAGCCGATGAAATGGCCCGGCTGATGTTCTCTGAACTCATCGACATCGGTCACATGAATGAAGGCCGCTGGCGGCACATTGGTGACACCTACGTTCGCCTTGGCATGCTGCCAGCGGGCTACTCGCTCGACGGGTTTCTCTATGAGCGGGATCCCAAAAAGGACCTCTCATGGCTCTGGTGGACACTGGGCGGCACCATGGGCAGCACCTTTCTGCTGGCAGCCCTGGTGCTCGGACTCATCCGGGTAAACAACCGCATCGCCAACGCTGAACGCCAGGCCCGCGAAGCCCAGGCCATGCTGCAAACGGTCATCAACACCATTCCCGTCGGCGTCGTCTGGAAAGACCGTCAATCGCGCATTCTGGGCTGCAACCAAGTCTTTGCCGACTATGCCGGCTTTGGCAGTCCGCAGAATGCCCAGGGCCTCACCAGCGACCGCCTCCCCTGGCAGGATGCGGCCGGGCCCAATGACCTTTCCGATGACGAGGTCATGGATCAGGGACGTTCCGTCCTGCTCAGCGACAAGACATTGCGCACCGCAGGGGGCACCCTGCGCGCCTTTTACCAGAGCAAGGTGCCTCTCAAAAACGATCAGGGCGAAATCATCGGCCTGCTCAGCGTCATCGAGGACATCACCTCCCTCAAAATGGCGGAGAGCCATCAGTCCCGGTTGAAGGACCGCCTCATCCAGTCCCAAAAGTACGAAAGCCTGCACCGCCTAGCCAACGGCGTATGCCACCACTCCAACAACATTCTGCAGGCCCTAACCAGCTATGCCGAACTGGCCCGCATGCAGTCTCCCGCAGGACAAACCCGCGACTTCATGGACGGCGTGCTCCGTGAAAGCCAGCGCGTGGCCGCCCTGAACCGGGTCCTGCTCACCTGCACCGGGCACGGCATGCACCAGTTTGAGGACACCTCCCTGCGCCATTTCATGGAGGAGTCGCTGCCCACCCTGAAGTGCTGCCTGCCATCCTCCCACCTGCTGGAGTGGCAGCACCTGGGACCCGACGTTTCCATTCATGCAGACGGGGAAAGCCTGCGCCACCTGCTCATCAACCTTCTCACCAATGCCTCCGAAGCTGCCGAAGGTGCCAGCACCGTGCATCTCCGCACCGGGACGGTGGACTGCGATGCCGCCTATCTTCAGGAGAACCATGTGGACCCCGCCCCACCACCCGGTGAATACCTTTACCTCGACATTGCGGATCGTGGCCAGGGCATGTCCCAGGAGATCCTCGGCATGGTCTTCGACCCCTTTTTCTCCACCAAGTTCACCGGCCGCGGACTCGGCATGGCCGCCGTGCTCGGCATTGTCAAAAGCCACCTGGGCACCATCAAGATCCAAAGCAGCCCCGGCGAAGGGACCACCGTCCGGGTGCTGCTGCCGGTGCTAAAAAAGTGACACCTCAGCAGGTGGCGCAAATACAGCTTCATAACAGCCTAACAAACGGTCAGGCAGGCCGCGGTCCGGCTCAGGGCTTGATGCGCTTCCGGTGCTTGCGCACCATGCCCATTTCCTTGAGCTTCCGCTGAAGGGTGCGGCGGCTCATGGCCAGGAGTTCCGCCGCTTCACTGCGGTTGTTGTCTGCCTGTTCGAGGGCTTTCAAAATGAGGTGCTTTTCCATCTCGTGGATGTCCAGCGCCGCTTTCGGGGGCTGGGCGGGGCCAGGTTCGCTTCCCGCCCCGGCGGTGGCCGTGGGCACTGGCAGCCGCCAGCCCAGGCCGCCCGGCTGGGAAAGGTAGGCGGGCAGATGCTTCGCCATTACCCGGCTGCTGTTGCTCATCACCACGCCGTGCTCGATGGCGGCACGCAGTTCACGCA
>DMMK01000438.1 GCA_003453085.1 Verrucomicrobiales bacterium | reverse complement strand
TCTGCGGCCCAGCAGGGGGCGGAATTCTATTCGCTGGTGGGGCGCTGGATCGAGGTGGCCCGGCATTACAATAAGACCGACCGGATGCAGGATGCCTTCCGGGCGACGGACGAGGCGATCCTGATTGCGCGGGGGCAGGGAAATGACCTGCTGCTGCCCAGGGCCCTGCGCGGTGCGGCCGAGATTCGTGAAGAGGCGGGGCATCCCCAAGCGGCCTTGGCCTTTCGCCGGGAATGCATGGAGGTGGAGCGGCTCTACAACACGGACCGGGGCAAGTGGATTTATGAGCTGTCCCAGATCGTGCGTCTGGAAGCGCTGCTGGGATTGCATGATGACCTGAAACGCGATGCTGCGCTACTGTGGAGCCATTCTCAGACGGAGCCAGCGGTGACGAGCGATCCGCCCTTCATGCGCTCCATCTGCAGCATCCTCATTGATGCCTGTGAGAAATGGCAAAAGGTGACGGGCGAGGTGGCCTTCCAGCAGGAAATCTTGCAATGGAAGACCATCACGGCTGAGGGCGTGGTGCAAAAGTAAGTCAGGCCCGGTTTGTGCTAGAGGTTGATTGAAGCCTTCCCCGGCTGTCTTATCCCACCAACCATGTTTTCCATTCCGCGCTCCAGTGGTATCCTCCTGCATCCGACCTCGCTTCCGGGAAGGTTTGGCATCGGTGAAATCGGTCCGGAGGCCCACCGCTGGTTGGATTCCCTGCATCGCATGGGGCAGAAACTGTGGCAGATGCTGCCTCTGGGGCCCACGGGTTTTGGGGCATCCCCGTACCAGAGCCTGTCCAGCTTTGCGGGCAATCCGTTGATGATCAGCTTTGACTCCCTGCGCAATGACGGGGTGCTGACCCCACAGGATCTGGCCATGATCCCGGCCTTTCCCGATCATAAGGTGAACTTCATCGCTGCGGAAGAGGTGCGTACGGCTTTCCTGAAACTGGCCTGCCAGAGGTTCCTCCGCCAGTGTGAGTCCAGCCCGCTGCTGGAGCGTGCTTTTGAAGCCTTCTGCGAGCGCGAGGCCGATTGGTTGGATGACTACGCCCTCTTCATCGCCCTCAAGGCGGAATGTGGTGGACGCCCGTGGAATGAGTGGCCGGTAGAATTGGCCATGCGCCAACCGGAAGCCATGAACGATGCGCTGGTGCGGCTGGATGAGGCGCTGGAGGAGGTGAAGGCCCAGCAGTTCTTCTTTTTCCGCCAGTGGCAAAAGCTGCATGCCCGCGCCCAGGAACTGGGCATCCGCCTCATTGGTGACATTCCCATTTTTACCGCCCATGACAGCGCGGATGTGTGGGCTAGGCCGGACTTGTTTGAACTGGATGAACGGGGAAATCCCATCGTCGTTGCTGGCGTGCCGCCGGACTACTTCAGTGCTACAGGCCAGCGCTGGGGAAACCCTTTGTACAAATGGAGCGCGCATGAGGCCGAGGGCTTTGCCTGGTGGAAATCGCGCCTGCGCAAGACGCTGGAGATGGTGGACATCGTTCGCATCGACCACTTCCGCGGTTTTGCCGCCTACTGGGAGATTCCGGCTGCGGAACCGACGGCGGTGAATGGCCGCTGGGTGGGGGCCCCAGGAGATGCACTGTTTGAGGCGCTGAAAGGCGAGATGGGGGACGATGTGCCCGTCATTGCCGAGGACTTGGGCATCATCACCCCTGACGTGACGGAACTGCGTCTTCGCCATGGTTTCCCTGGCATGAAGGTGATGCAGTTCGCTTTTGGGGCGGACAGTCTTTCTGAAGATTACGTGCCAGAGAATTACCCCGATGAGTCGGTGGCCTACACGGGCACCCATGACAACGATACGGTGCTGGGCCTGTTTAACAGCGGTGAGGGAGAAGACACGACGCGCTCGGCGGAACAGATCCAGGCGGAGCGTCGTACCATCCTTGGTTATACCAAGACGGATGGCACGGAACTGCACTGGGACTTCATCCGGGCCGTCTGGGGATCGCAAGCCCGCATGGCCATCGCACCCTTGCAGGACCTTCTGGGCCTGGGCAGTGAATCGCGCATGAATACTCCGGGCAAGATGGGCGATTTCTGGAGTTGGCGTTTCACTTGGGATCAGTTCACTTCAGAAATCGAAGAACGCATGAAGGACATCACCTCCGGCGCGGGCAGGTAGGCCATTTTTTGGCTGATGGATCTTGGTCTTTGGCAGAGTATGAAGAAGGCAGTCCACGCCTTTTCTCATGAAGCCTGCCTTTCTCCTGCCTTACCTGCTCTTTTGTGCTTCCTTGTCTGCCATACAGGTGGATCCGGTGAATGGTCATGATGCCAATGATGGCGTGTCTGCACCGGTGAAAACGATTGCGCGTGGCGTGAAGCTGGCGCAGCCCGGAGACACCGTTCACCTCACCCAGGCCACCTATCATGAAAGCGTGGTCCTAGCCGCCAAACGGGGGCTACCCGGCAAGCCGGTGACGGTGGATGGCCATGGCTCGGTCATTGAGGGAAGCGAACCCGTGAAGGCGGTGGACTGGGAGTCTCTGGGAGATGGCCTGTTCCGAAAAGTGAAGCTCATGCCGCGTATGGATCCGGCTATTCTGGGGCGCTGGTTTTTCCTCTGGAACGGGCGCATGAATCACATGGGTCGCACCGCGAAAGGCCCCAGTCTGCCTCTGAAAAAGGTGGCTGAGCTGCAGCCCGACGAGTGGACATACGTCCAGGAGGAAGATGCCTTTTATGTAAAGCTGCCCGCTGGGCAGGGACTGGATGCGGCAAACCTGCGCTACCCTCTGCGCAGCAGCGGTGTGGCGCTATCTGGAAACGGGGCACATCTGGTGGTGCGCAACCTCACCTGCACCCATGTGTATAACGACGGCTTTAACATCCATGGCGACCAGGTGGACACCGTGTTTGAAAACATCGCAGCGATTGATTGCGGGGACGATGGCTTTAGCGCTCACGAAGCGGCTGAGTGCCGGGTGGACGGCTTTGTGAGCATGGGAAATTCGACCGGACTTTGCGATACGGTTTCCAGCGTGACTCACTTCAAAAATGTCTTCATCAGCGGCTGCCTGGGGTATGACATCTTTTTCATCGGGGATTCTCCTCACAGCATGGAAAATGTGCTGGTGGAAAGCAGTGCTGCCTACCCGCTGTCTGTGGCCCAGCATGTGGACCGCCCACAAAACGGGCTGAGCCGCGTGACGCTGAAGAATGTGGTGATCCGTCGTGCGCCCGGAAAAGCGGGCGATGTCAAAATCACACGAAACAGTCTGCTGGTCGCAGAGAACTGCACCTTTGAGGGGCTCAACCTGACGGTGACTCCAGGTGGCGAAATGAACCTAACGAAAAGTGTAGTGAAGGGTGGGGAGGCGAAGCCGGATGTCCTCATCTTCGATGAAGCCGTCTGGAAAGGGAGCGGTAATCGGTATGATCTGAAAAGTCTGCGGAAAGGGCCTGACTTTTTCACGGCAGAGAGCTTTGCTGCGTTTCAAAACAAGGTCAGCAGTGAGGCGGAATCGAAGTGGGCAGAGGGCGTGGCTGCGGAGCCTGGCATCGGTGCAGATGAAGCGGGGCTGGAACGGTTAAGGGTCCAGAAGTGACCGTAAAACGGAATGTTGGTTAGGCAGGTGCGCGGTTTAAACCTTGCGCAGCTTGTAGGGGTATGCCTGGTCAGCATTCCACTGGCAGGCGTAGAGGCTGCCTTCATCATCCATGCAGACGTCGTGGACGTTGCGAAAGACAGGCTGGTCCTGCAGCAGCAGTTTCACCTGATCTCCTTCGTATTCAGGGGGCTGACCGCCTGGGGCGGAGATCACCCGGTTGTCCTTGTCCAGGATGACGATGAAACCGCGCTCCCGCCACATGCGATAGTCCCCAGGCTTCATGCCGAAGCAGACGCCGGAAAGCAGGAGATCACCGGCAATGACAGGGCGGCTCATAAAGGCCCCGGGGAGATAGACGGAGCGGACGTATTGCCCATCCAGCCTATACCAATGGAATTCATTGCGCACACGCTCGGTGCAAAGAACGAGTGGGGTTGGTCCGCGAGAATCAATGGCCACGCCGTGGGCCTGCATGAACTTGCCTGCGTTCATAGCCTGGGTGCTGAGACCGCCAAACTTGCGGATGAATTTCCCCTGGCTGTCAAAGTGCAGGATGAACTGGGAGCCGTAACCATCCGCCACGTAGATGTCCCCATTGGGGGCGACGGCTGCTTCAGTCGGTGCGTATTTGGAGACGGCGTCGTAGGCCCCGCAGTCTTTGGCGTGGGGCAGTTTCATCAAGACCTCGCCTTTCAGCGTGGTCTTGATGACGGCGCCGCCGGAGGGATCGCAGAGCCAGAGGAATTCCTTGCCATCTTGGCTGTCGAGCGTGAGGCCATGACCGGCTTTCAGCTTCAGTGTCCAGGCATCGAGGACCTGTCCTTCCTTGTCGAAGATGAGGATGTTGTTGCGTGCCTCATTGGTGATCATGATGAGGCGCTTCTGGGCATCCATCACCATTTCATGGCAGTCTTTCACGGGATGCTGCTCACGCTTGGCCTTGCACC
>DMMK01000432.1 GCA_003453085.1 Verrucomicrobiales bacterium | reverse complement strand
CTTTGTGGTAAGCAACACCAATGACAGTGGCGCGGGATCCCTGCGTCAGGCGATTGATGACGCCAATATCGCTGGGGGCAACCCCACCATCACCTTTGATGCGGGGGCTTTCGCCACGCCTCAGGTCATCACTCTGGCCACCAGTCTGTCGGCGACCACTTCGATGACCGTTCAGGGGCCCGGTGCGGGCTTGGTGACGATTTCTGGCAACAACGCAGTCCGCGTCATGACCGTGGGCTCAGGAGTCTCGTTTGTCTTGAATGATGTGACCGTGAGCAATGGTTCCGCCGTCGGCGGGGGTGGCATACTGGCCGCTTCAACCAGCAATTTGACACTCTTCCAGTGTGTGATTTCCAACAACTTCAGCGCTTCCACAGGCGGTGGGATCTTGCATCAGGGCGGTGGAGGGACCCTGATGATCGACCGATCAACTTTGATGGCCAACACCACGGGTGGCGGGACAGGCGGTGCTGGGGTTGAGTCAGCCGCCGCGACCAACAGGATCACCCACACGACCTTCACTGGCCAGATCTCCAATTCATCCGGTGGCGCCTATCGCAGTTCCGGTTCAGGCGTCGCCAGTTTTTTCTCCAATTGTACGTTCTCAGGCAATACGGCTGAAAGCACCGGTGGAGGTGCCATCCGGATTTTGGCCGGGACGGGGAATCTTCTGGTGCTGAACCATTGCACACTCACGGGAAACCGCACCAACGCAGGTGTGGGTGGCGCTATCAATGTGGCCTCAGGTGTTCCTTTGCTTCTGAATGATTGCCTGGTGGCGGATAACTACGTGGGTATCTCTCCGAGCACGAGCCGTTCGGATATCTTCGGTGCGATCATTGGAGCAAGCTCCAACAACCTGATCGGCGAGGATAGCAATGTGACAGGCATCGCCAACGGATCGAACGGAAACATCATTGGCACCGTTGGGGCTCCTGTGGACCCGCTGGTGGGCGTGCTCAGTGACAATGGCGGCCCCACGCAGACCCATGCTTTGCAGACGGGCAGCCCAGCAATCAATGCGGGTGTGACGCCATCAGAAACACAAAGCGTGTTTCTCACTGCCAATACGGGGGGCACCTTCACCCTGACTTTCAACGGGCAGACGACCATCAGCCTTGCGGGCACAGCAACAGCAGCGGCCGTCCAGTCTGCGCTCGAATCTCTCTCATCCGTGGGCATTGGCAATGTCTTGGTGCAGCAAATCGGCACTCGATACATCGTCACTTTTACGGGGGCTCTAACAGGTAACCAGCCTGAGTTGACCAGCACGACCGCAGGCGGCCTCACCGTGTCGATTTCAACCTTCGCAGAAGGGGAGCTGCCTGCTTTTGACCAACGCGGCAGTGGCTTTTTGCGTGCTGTGGATACCGTGGACATTGGTGCCTTTGAAGCTCAACGCGCTTTCTCCATCATCGCAAATACGGTCTCTGCCAATGAAGGCACGGGCGGCACGACCACTGCCTTCAGCTTCACCGTGAGCCGCACAGGTGCTACGGTGGGATCTGCCACTGTGGACTACACCGTCATCGGTTCAGGCGTCAGTCCGGCCAATGCAGCTGACTTTGGAGGTACCTTCCCCAGCGGAACAGTCACCATTGCCGATGGGCAGACTTCGGCACCAGTCACGGTGATCAATGTCAGCCACGACTCCTTGGTGGAAAACAACGAAACCTTTGATGTGGTCCTCAGCAACCCGGCTGCGCTTTACACCATCGCCACTGGTACGGCGACGTCCACGATCACCAATGACGACACTGCGACGGTCAGCATTGCGAAGATTGATGACGGCGCTGAACTGGCTGTGCCGGAAGACGGACTCTTCCGTGTGACCCAGTCCGTGGTCAGTGCAAGCGACACCGTCCTCAGTTACAGCGTGGCTGGCACGGCGACTCCAGGCACGGATTACACCACTCTCTCCGGCAGCGTCACCGTCTTTGCGGGGCAACTGACGGCAGACATTGTGGTGGATGTGCTCAACGATGCGAATGCTTCGGAAGTTCTGGAAACGGTGATCGTCACGCTTACCGGCGTCACTGGTGGCAGCCCAGGGGTGACCCTTGGCGCGCCGACGTCCGCCACAGTGGACATCACGGCAGAGGCCATTACCTCACCGGTTCCAGTCGGTTCGTCGCTCGGAGATACGGTGACGGGTAATGGCGCCCCAGGAACGGATGGAACGACCAACATTGGCAACTTCGACATCCTTCGCCGCGGGGCCTTCTTTGCGGAAAACAGTGATCTGGTCTTCCCTGGTTCTCTGGCTGTGGGCACCGGGTCGCCTGCGGTGACTCTGGACAATTCCCAGGGCATCTGGAAGGGCACCGGCAGCGGCTTAAGCCTGATCGCCCGCACGGGCACGGTGGTGCCAGACATTGCAGGGACCGTGTTTGACTACCTGCCTATCGTCCCTGCCATCACGGATGAGGGCGAGGTCACCATCCTGGCCAGCCTGCGCATTGGCATCGGCGGTGTGACCGTGAACGATGACACGGGCATCTGGAGTGAAGTCGGAGGCGGCGGGCTTAGCCTCGTCCTTCGTGAAGGCGATGCTGTTCCGGGTCTTGCGGGGGTCCTGGTGGGCCGTCTGGCCACAGGGGCTTATGCCACGGCCACCACGGGTGTGACCACGGGCGAAACGGCCTTCTCCGTCACCTTCAAAGGAGCCAGCACGGATACTGCCATCCTCCGCGCCAGCATCAGTGGCACAACGGTCTCCGTGCAGGTGGTGGCCCGCGAAAACAGCCCGGCTCCAGGCACCGCCCTGCAGTTTGGCAACATCGCCGGCAGCTATTCAGATCCCGCGCGCATGGATGCTACGGGGAACCTAGTCTTTGCTGCGCTGACGAAGCCTGGCAACAAAGAAGGCCTCTGGTATCAGCCAGTCGGCGGCAGCCTAGCCAAGGTCCTGATGGCGGATGACACCGCCCCTGGCACCAGTGGTGCGACGTTCAGCAGGATCCAGCGCCCTTCCATCGGCAGCAATGGGCGCATCGCCTTCCGCGCCATGTTGAATGCGAATGGCGACAACAGCACCAGCCTGCGAAACGATGGGATCTGGTTCGGTGATGCGGCCAATCCGGCTAGCTTCACCTGCATCCTCCGTCGTGGTGATACCAATGCCACGGTAACAGGCCTCACGGCGACACAGAAAGTCGGCAACGTCTGGGGCGGCTGGCTGAGCAATGGCAACCGGGGGGCCTGGAAGGCCTGGGTGGACATGGACGGCAATGGCACCAGCGCCGCGCCGACCGACGTCCATGGCATCTACGCCAACACTTCAGGCACGATGGAGCTGATCGTCAAAGTAGGTGATGCAGCTCCAGGTGTCGCCGGTGCGACTTTCACTGGCTTTGACCTGCCACTCGTCGGCGGTCAGGAGCAGGCGGCGTTCCTGGGAATCATTGCAGGTCCGGGTGTCACCAGTGCCAATAACCAGGGCCTTTGGTGCGAAGGTGCCAATGGCGGCGGGCTGACTCTGGTGCTGCGCTCCGGCGATGTCATTACCACCACCCAGGGGGCGAAGACGGTTCAAGCGATTGACTTCCCGGGCTCTGGCCAGACGGATCGTCGCTGGGAGCAGCCCGTCATGGACAGCAATGGCCGCATCCTGATGAACGTCATCTTTACCGATGGTAGCAGCAGCCAGCTAATCTCGCCCTGATGCGTTGAATTTCTGAGCGAGCGCGTCCTGCACCTGGTGTGGGGCGCGCTTTTTTATCTCCGTGGAAGTTTGTCAATGTGGGTTTCAGAAAAGCTGCGGTCAGGAGCCTAACAGAAAGTTTCGTGGCGGACTCTCAGAGGTTCAGCAACTTCAGCGCCCAGGCGATGAGGATGGGCGCAGTGGCCAGGCTGACGATGGTGGTGGCCAGCACGCACTGCACGGCGGTGGGCGCATGGCCGCCGTAGTGGCGGGCGATCATGATGCTGAACACCGCGCTGGGCATGGCCCCCTGGACGATGAGGATGCGTTTGAGCTGAAGCTCTAGCGGCAGGTACATGGCTGCGGCGAGGAAGGCCAGGGGGATGATGGCCAGACGCAGCACCGGGGCCAGAACGGCGATGGACCAGCGCATGCGCTCCTGCCCCCAGATGTCCGCAATGGAGGCCCCGATGATCATGACGGCCAGCGGCACGGCACAGGCCCCCATCATGCCCAGGGTGAGATGCACCACCTCCGGAACGTAGGCATGCAGCCCGCTGAAATTCAGGATTAGCGACAGCAAAATGGTGATCACGGGCGGGTTCAGCGCGAGTTTCCACGGGGCCTTGCCCAGGCCGGTGAGCAGGCCCACGCCCGCTGTCCAGCAGGCCAGTTCCACGCCTAACGTGAAGGTAAACATGACGCCAAGTGTGCCCTTTTCTGGGAACAGGGCGGTGACGATGGGGATGGCCACAAAGCCGTAGTTCTGCAGGCCGCAGGAGACCGCGAAGGTGCGACGCCCCTCATGCCGTTTCAGACCGATGAGCGGCGCGGCGAAGTAAGAGATGGCGATGCCCAGCGCCACGAGACCATAACCCAGGCTGGCGGCAATGATGACGGGCCCGGGTTTCATCACCGCTTCATTCCCCACCACCCTTTCCA
>DMMK01000020.1 GCA_003453085.1 Verrucomicrobiales bacterium | reverse complement strand
TGCGCTTAATCTGCGGTTCACTTCCGGAGCACGCAGACCCCAGCGCATCAATGAAGTTTGAACCGCCAATGGACGCCAATGGCAGAGGGCAGAAATGAATTCAGGGAGTCGGCGCTGCCCACACCGAACGGTGCTTCTTTAATCCCTTCGTTTCCACTGCTTCTCCTCATTCGCGTTCATTCGCGTCCATTCGCGGTTCCAACTGCCTCGTTCCGGCTGAGAACGAATGCCAGGTTGCTTAGGCCAGCAGCGCCTGAACCACGTTGCCGTGGACGTCGGTGGGGCGGCGGTCGATGCCGTTGTGGTAGTAGCTGAGGCGTTCGTGATCTAGGCCGAGGAGGTGCAGGATGGTGGCGTGAAAATCGTAGATGGTGGTGACCTTTTCGACGGCTTTGTGGCCGAGTTCGTCAGTGGCCCCGTAGCTGACGCCGGGTTTCACCCCAGCCCCTGTCATCCAGACGGTGAAGCCCTGAGGATTGTGGTCGCGGCCACTCGCGCCTTTTTGAAAGGTGGGCATGCGGCCAAATTCTGTGCACCAGACGACGAGGGTGTCTTCCAAAAGGCCGCGCTGGCGGAGATCGCGGATCAGAGCGGCGGCGGGCTGGTCAAAGATGGGCGCGTGTTTGTCATACTGCTCCTTCAGCTTTCGGTGACCGTCCCAGTTGCCGATGCCTTCGCCCATGGCATAAGCTCCATTGTAAAGCTTCACGCAGCGGACGCCGCGCTCCAGCAGGCGGCGGGCGAGCAGGCAGTTTTTGGCAAAGCCGCTTTTCACGGGATTGGGATCATCCACGCCGTAGGCTTTTAAAGTGGTGGCGGATTCTTTGGAAAGGTCGCTCACCTCCGGCACGGAGAGCTGCATTTTGGCGGCTAGTTCGTAACTGGCGATGCGGGCGGCGAGTTCGGTGTCGCCGGGGAATTTTTCCAGGTGCTTTTCATTGAGGAACTTCAGCACGTCGCGGGAGGCGAGGTCGCTGGCTGCTGAGACTTTCTCGGGCCGGGCGAGGTTGTAGATGGGGCGGCTGGAATTGAAGGCAGTGCCCTGGAAGACGGCGGGGAGGAATCCATTGCCCCAATTGTTTACGCCTGCCTGGGGGACGCCCCGTGGATCGGGGATGGCGACATAGGCGGGGAGGTTTTCTGCCTCAGAGCCGAGGGCATAGCTGACCCAGGAGCCGAGGCTGGGGAAGCCATCGAAGATGAAACCGGTGCTCATCTGGTTTTCCGCCGGGCCATGGGTATTGGACTTGGCCGTCATGGAGTGAATGAAGGTGAGGTCATCCGCCATTGAGGCGAGGTGGGGGAAGAGATCGGACGCCATCTTGCCGGTCTGACCCCGAGGTTTGAAGTCGTAAAGAGGCCTAACCAAGTTTCCGTTTTCACCTTGGAAGGTGAGGAAGTTTTCTTTAGCTCCAGGCATGGGCTTGCCGTCCATGCGCAGCAGCTCCGGTTTCCAATCCCAGGAATCCAGGTGGCTGACGGCCCCGGAGCAAAAGAGGACGAGCACGCGTTTCGCTTTCGGCGCAAAGTGAGTGCTGCGTGCGCCCAGGGGATTGGAGGGATCAATGGCCGGGCGAATGGGCCTCGTATCGGCCCAAGATGTATTCTCGCCTAGCAGCGTGGCTAGGCCTAGGCCTGCTGCGCTGGAGAGAAAGTTGCGGCGATTCAGCAGGCCCAAGCCGTGAGTGGTGAGAGGGGCAGTCATGGCACAAAAAGGAATTCGTTGGCATTCAGCAGCACGCGGCAGAGGGCGGGCAGGCCGTGGTCTTGGAGGAGGGATTCACACACGCGAACTTCTTCGGCGGAGGGCGTGCGCTGGGTGGTGAGGGCAAAGGCACGCTGGATCTGTTGGGCTGGTGTCTTGCCTGCGTCGCGTTCCAGTCGCGTGGCCAAGATCTCAGCCTGTTGATTGACGAAACTGCTGTTGAAAAGGCTGAGGGCCTGGATGGCTGTGGTGGAGCGGGGGCGTTTTGGTTGAGACTGGCCCGCATCGGGGCAATCAAAGCTGCCAAAGGTGGAGTCCTGCGCCACGCGGACCTTGGTCATGTAGATCATGCGTCGCCAGTCGGCGGGGCCGAAGTCGGCCTTGGGGTCGTACACACGAACGTAGTTGTTGTTAGGTGCAAAAGCGCTGTAACCGGGGCCGCCCATTTTGAGATCCAGTGTGCCTGCGGCGGAGAGCATGGCATCCCGCAGGGCCTCGGCCTCCAGGCGGCGGGGCGGGAAACGCCATAGGAGTTGAGTTTGGGCATCTACAGTTAGGCCGTCTTGGCGGGGTGCGCTGCTCTGCCGCCAGGTCTGGCTCATGATGATGAGCTTCTGCATGTGCTTGATGCTCCAGCCGCTACGGATGAATTCGGAGGCCAGCCAAGAGAGCAGTTCCGGGTGTGTGGGTAGAGCTCCATTGCGGCCAAAGTCGTTTGGCGTGTTGACGATGCCTTCGCCAAAATGGTGCTGCCAGAGGCGGTTCACCAGCACACGGGCAGGCAGCGGATTGGCAGGATCAGCGAGCCATTGGGCC
>DMMK01000300.1 GCA_003453085.1 Verrucomicrobiales bacterium | reverse complement strand
GGCCCGCCAGGCGTGGGCAAGACCACCCTGGCTCACATCATCAGTCAGGAGACCAAGGCCCGTTTCGTCACCCTTAGCGGCGTGGAAAGCAGCGTGGCCGACATCCGCAAAGAAGCCGATGCCGCCCTGAAGCTGAAGAAGCTCACCGGCCAAGGCACCGTGCTGTTTGTGGATGAGATCCACCGCTTTAACAAAGCCCAGCAGGATGTCCTCCTCCCTCACCTGGAGCGCGGCACCCTGCGCTTCATCGGCGCAACCACACACAATCCCTTCTTTTACGTCAATAGCCCCCTCGTCAGCCGTTCCCAGGTCTTCACCCTGGAGCCCCTAGGCATCGAAGACCTCCAGATACTCATGCAGCGCGCCCTGACCGATGAAGAGCGCGGCCTGGGAAAATGGAATGCCACCCTCACACCCGAGGCCAGCCTGCACCTGGCCACCGTGGCCGATGGCGATGCCCGCAAGTGCCTCAATGCTCTGGAGCTGGCCGTCCTCTCCTCCACGCCCGATGCCGAAGGCCGCGTCACCATTGACCTCCAGGCTGCGGAGGAATCCGTGCAGCAAAAAACCGTGGTCTATGATGGCGATGGCGACGCGCATTACGACACCGCCAGCGCCTTCATCAAATCCATGCGCGCTTCGGATCCCGATGCCGCCATTTACTGGCTGGCCAAAATGATCTACGCCGGGGAAGACATCCGTTTCCTGGCCCGCCGCATCGTCATCGCCGCCAGTGAAGACGTGGGCATGGCGGATAGCAATGCCCTGCGCGTGGCCGTGGCCGCCCAGCAGGCCGTGGAGGTCATCGGCATGCCGGAGGCACGCATCATCCTCGGCCACGCCGTCATCTACATCGCCACTGCGCCCAAGAGTAACCGCGCCTACATGGCCATCAACGCCGCGCTCGACGATGTGAAAAACGGTCGCACCCTCCCCGTGCCCAAGCACCTGCGCGATGCCCACTACAAAGGCGCCAAACAGTTCGGCCACGGCGAAGGTTATCTCTACCCCCACGACTTCGAAGGCGGCTTCGTCCCCCAGCGCTGCCTCGAAGGCGGCAAACAATACTACGACCCCACCAGCAACGGCCTCGAAGGCCGCATCAAAGAACGGCTGGATCACTACCGGCGGGAATGGGAAAAGCAGGCGAAGGAATCAGGTGAGGCTAACCAAAAGTAGGGTGGATATCAGACAGATTTGAGGCAAAATGCCGCATCCCCAAGAAATGGTATTTCTCGCCGTTGTGCTGCGTGTACCAAGAACTCAATCTCAGAATCCCCATGAACATCCTGAAAATGCCGATCAAGATCACCGCTCTGATGGTGGCCGTATTCGCTTGCCTAGCGATCCCTCAAGAGTCTCATGGCCAGTTGTTCGCAAAATGGAAGGCCCGTAAAGAAGCCTCTGCGGGGGAAGCTGCCGCCCGCAAGGACATCGCCCAGGGGATTGTCCGATATGAAATCGGCGGCATACCTTCGCCGACGGATGCCGAGCTCAGCCGTCTGGCGAAAGAGAAGTATCAGATCACCGTCGCCTTTTCAGGCTGCATGATTGGCCCTCGGGTGGACTTTGACCGCGCCTATCGTCAAACGGTCATTGATCATCTCAAAGCCAAACACGGCTTTGATCCCGTGATGAAGATCGAAAGCGAGCTGCGTGCAAAGAGGAAGTAACTAGGTTTGGAGCATCAGTCTCCTTCAAAGGTCGAACCAAGTGATGCGGGCACTCCTGCCTACAATTCTTTGAGACGTCGAACTGCGCACGAGCCCTTGATTGCAGGCAAGAGCGGCCGCATCACTGAAGAGTTCCCTACACCCCAATCCCCAGCGCGACGACGGTGCCTTGAAGCACGGCGGCGATGCGGACGCTGTCATGGATAGCCGCTTCGGAGACCTGATGTTGGGTCAGCGTGGCCTCATGGGCCTGGATGCACATGCCGCAGCCGGCGAGGGCGGCGCAGGCCATGGACATGAGCTCGAAGGTGGCTTTGTCCGTCTTCGGCTGGCCCATCCGGAGCATGCGCAGGCGGGCAGGCATGGTGGCGTAGCTTTCTTTTTCCACCAGGTGGCGAAAGCGGTAGTACACCGTGTTCATGCCCATGATGGAGGCGGAGGCTTTGGCATCATCCATAAAGTCCTCGTTGAGGCCCGCAGCGAGGGCATCGGCCAGGACGGCTTCGCGAAGTTCGGCGTTGTTGATGAAGTAGGCGGAGGCCAGGGCAATGCCCCAGACCTGGTCCGAGGTAAGGTTTTCGGGCCGGAGGACGGCTTGAAGGTTCAGCCGCAGATCCTTGGCGGCATCGGGCATTTTGTCGCGAAGAGCGTCAATTTGGGACATGGAAAAAAGGAAGAAGGGCGGGGCCGGTTGCACCAGCCCCGCGAGGAGGTTTTTGAGCTAACAAAAGGGGGGATTAGACCTTCAGAGTCTTTTCGCCCTTCTTCCAGTTGCAGGGGCAGAGCTCGTCGGACTGCACGGCATCCAGCACGCGCAGGGCTTCTTCCA
>DMMK01000744.1 GCA_003453085.1 Verrucomicrobiales bacterium | reverse complement strand
GACTGGGACCGCGCTGGTCCATGGGGGTCAGGGAGGGATCGGGGCGCTTGATCATGCCGGGGGGAAGTGAAGTGGATTCTTTTAAACAGTGCCCTTGGCGAACCGCCGCCGCAACAAGGTACGCAGTAGGAATCGCGGAAGATGATGAAAGAGACGGGCGGCGACCTTCACGCCCAGCCCCGGATACACACAGGCCTGCCCGGCCCGCAGAGCGGCTAGCCCTTCGGCCACGACCTGGGAGGGCGGAATGCGGAGGAAATCCTGCCCGTCGCGATCCGTGTCCACGCCATCAGGACGGCGTGCGGTTTTGCTAAAGCTGGTGGGCGTGGGGCCCGGACACACGCAGGTGACGGCGATGCCTTCCGAAGCAAGTTCAACGGCCAGGGCTTCTGAAAAGCTGGTGACGAAGGATTTGCTGGCGGCATACACGGCCATGGCCGGCATGGGCAGCGTGCTGGCCAAAGAACTGATGTTGATGATGCCGCCCGGACGCCGGAGCAGCGGCAGGCAGGCATGAGTCAGCAGCACCAGCGCGGTCATGTTCAGATCCATCTGGGCCCGCAGCTTCGCCGCATCGGCGCTGGCCACGGTGCCATAGTCGCCCATGCCCGCGTTGTTGATTAGCAGATTGGGCTGGAAGCCTGCCTGACGCACGCTTTCCAGCAGCAGTCCCCTGCCCTCGTCCGTGGCGATGTCGCCCGTGCAAAGATGGATCTGCAGGGCCGCATTGATGGCCAGGCACTCGGCCTTCACCTTCTCCAGCGCATCCAGCCGACGCCCGGTGAGGAACAGGGCCGTGGCACCTGGGGCAAGCTGGCGGGCAAACTCGGCCCCCAGGCCGGAGGATGCACCCGTGATGAGGGCGCTACAGTGGTGGGTATCGAAGTTCATGCGAAGGACTTGCACGCGGCGTGCGCTGGCTGACCATGCGTGCATCCGCATGACCATCAACCCCCTTTCTGAGCAAGTGCCCTTCACCACGAAAGATGGCAGCACCATCCGCAGCATCCTGGATCGCACCAATGCCCCGGTGCAAAACCAGTCCCTGGCCGAAGCCACCGTGCCCGTAGGCCGCCCCACCGAGCGCCACTATCACAAACTCAGCGAGGAGTTTTATTTCATCCTCGAAGGCAGCGGCACGATGGAAATCAACGGCGAAGAGAAGGCCGTCTCACCCGGCGATGCCATCCTCATTCCCCCAGGTGCCTGGCACCAGATCACGGCCCGGGAAACCCTGCGCCTCCTCTGCTGCTGCGCGCCGCCGTATGCGCATGAGGATACCTATTTTGCCAATTTGTGAATTCTTTATAGGAGGGAAGTTGGACGAGATTGAATTCAATCTCGCCGTCTCCAACAACAATGCTGCGCACCATCAGCTCAGTCACCCGACGCTTTTCTTCGAGCGACATTTCCTGCCAGCGGGCGTGAAGATCGAGCGCTTCGGTGATGAGCTGTTCACTTGAAAGGTTGTCAATTTTGAGAACATCGATTTCGGCCTGGAGGCGGGCGAGTTCCTCTTCGAACTGGCCTCGCTGATCGGTGAGGGGCTGATTGAAGTTCTTGAAGTCCTCGGCGCTGATGTCGCCATCCAGATAGAGCCTGAGCATGCGCTCAGTGTCCTTCTTCAGTTTTTCCGACTCCTTTTCTCGTTGGTTAAGAAGCGCCTGCTTTTCAGAGAGAGCCGTGCTGGCCTTCCCGAGGTAGCTGTTCACATTTTGTGGATCAACCAGGTAGCCCTTCACTTCCTCCATGAAGATCTCTTCCAGATCCTGGCAGGCGATGCTGTTCCGGCATTTTTGGCAGGTGTATTTGGGTGTGCGCATCGGCACATACATCTTCCCGCCGCAGTGGCACTGGACGAATCCAGAGAAGATATGGGAAGGTAACTTTGTTGGACGCCGTTCGCGCTTCATGTAGCGGGCATCCAGGTGGGCGTTGCAGCGGTCCCAAAGCTCCGCTGAGACAATGGCTTCCACTTCGTTAAAGATGTGCTCAGATTCTGGCTTTGTGACCAGTTTCTTGCCCCCAACGTTGGCTGTGTAGTTGCGTCTATGGATGCCTTTGGGCGTAGGGTCGCGCAGCTGGAATCGAACGGCCGTATCCGACCATTTTTTGTTGTTTCGGGTTCGATATCCTCGCTCGTTGAGAAGCCGGGCCACGGTTTTTATGCGTTTTTGTTCATCAAAAAGCTCGTAAATTAACCGACGCACCGGGACTTCTTCGGGGTTGATTGCGAGCTTTTTGTCCTTCCACATATAACCATAAGGGGCTTTGCCGCTCAGCGGTTTTCCCATTTTCGCGCGCACCAGCACGGAACTCTTTATTCGGTCGGCGATTTCCTCACGCTCCCATTGAGCCATGCAGCCGACGAGATTGAAAAAGAGCCTCCCGGCAGGTGAACTGGTGTCGATGCTTTCGCTCAGCGAGACGAGATCCGCCTGATGGGTCTGGAAGAACTCACTGAAACCCATCAGTTCTTTCGCGTTTCGGGTCAGGCGGGCCAGCTTGGAAAATACCAGCGCTTGAATGTGTCCACGCTCGATATCACCCATCATCCGCTTTGCCTCTGGATGATCAATGACACTCCGCCCACTGACCCCAGCAAGGTCATAAATTTCTAAAACCTTCCAGCCGCGAGAAGCAGCATACATCTCGGCCCTCACTTGGTGATGCTTTGGGCTGTCTCCTTCCGCCTGCTCTTCGGTGGAAACACGAATCCAAATGCCAACACGCTTAGAGGGAGCTTCGCAAAAGGGCAAAGTCGTATTCATGTTTTGACTGTTGCCACAGAATTAGTCCTTTTCAACTCACGACCTATTTTTCTCCTTTTTTCTTGCCTTTTCTGCGTCGGAGGTTTTCGCCTAAAGTCGCTGCCAACTCCTTTTCTACATCGCTGACATCCTGCTCAGTGGTGGGAATTGCGTTGGTTCTCACTTTCCACCCTTTGACCATTTTGGTTTGTGAACGGGGCGACACTTCTGTTGGAGAAGAGGGCTGAGCGACGGGTTGAAACGCATCTAGCATTGCCTCGAAGTCCTCTTTCATCAGGCATTTCACGCGTGCTTTTTGGTCGACTGTCAACTGAGTGTCGATGGCTGCTGAAAGGCGAGCATGTTTGTCTGGATCTAGAGCCAGGACAGCCACCAGGGGAACCCCTGCCCTCAGGCACTTGTTTATATTTCGAAGCTCGTACTCAAGGGTATTTGTAACGGTGACCTCGCAGGCGATGACCGTGCCATCACGCTCAAGATAAAGGTCGACCGTATCCAGCGAGTCCGGGAGTTGGCGCTCAATGGTGGCGCGAAAGCCACGACGCTCAGCAAGTATTTTGAATTCAGCCTGGGCGGCCTTGTGAATCTCACCTCCTCGCCCTAACTCCTCCAGGTCATCACGGATTGTTGTTGTCTCATATTTAGGCTGTGGCTGTTCAGCCGATACCAATTCCGCGCACTCGGTTGTGGCAGGTTCCGCCACAACTGGCGACGGGACTGGTGTGTCTGGAGGATCGAAGTCTTTCACCCGTCGTGACACTGGCTTGGCCTTAGGAGGTTCCTCTTCGGCCAAAAACCGCTGCCGATCTTCGAATTCAATATCACTTCGAGCGCGGGCATACTGAGCACGCGACCTCGTGATTACTTCTGCACGATTAGAGTCTGCTGAGGAATCTTCCGGCAAAACAAAAGGAGGCACCGACAAATTGAAATCATTGTCACTGCGCTCGACGCGGACGATGGCTTCGCCCACAGACAGGTTTTGCAGTGCGTCGGCCTCAAAATGTGAAAAGCCTTTGGCTAGCTCCCGAGCATCACTGTCACCGACGCGAAACACGACACGCGTTCCAGCATTCGCCCTCACCGCGCTGCCAACGGCGTCATTTCTAACCAGCTGCTCCAATTCCTGGTGAGCGAGCACGAGGGACAATCTGTACTTACGAGTTCCAGACAGAATCTCAGCCATTGAAGGCGTGATGAAGTTCTGAAACTCATCCACATAGAGCGTAAAAAGCCTGCGTTGGTGTTCAGGCATCCGCTGTCTTGCCATTGCCGCTTGCTGGATTTTCGACACCAAGAGCGAACCCAGCAGGTAGCTGTTTTCAGCCCCCATTAATCCGAGAGGGAGCTTGGCGAGAAGAATTTTCCCAGAATCCATGACCTCTCCAATGTCGAGTTTGCTCTCCCTCTGATTCACCATGTAACGAATCGGCTTTGGGGAAAGGAAGGTCTGGAGACGGGTGAGCACCGGTCCGATAGACTTTGACCCTCCAAGTAAAGGAAAGCCTTTCCGCCAATAATAGACGACATCGGGATCGTTTACAGTTTCCAAAACTTTAGAGCGGAAGTCCGGCTCAAGAAGGAATCGCTGCACATCCGCCAGCGTTCCGCCCTCCGGGCGTTCCAAGAAAGCGAGGATGGCATTTCTGAGCACAACTGCCATTTGATCGCCCCAACTGGTACTCAGGCGCTGAAAGACCCCCACCAGGTCTGAGGCCAGCAGTGTCTTCTCGTAGTCAGCTTTTGCGTTCAGGATGTTAAATCCCACGCTGAATTCTTCATCTCCTGCATCGATCAGGACAACATCATTAAATCGGTGCGGCGGAACACATGCCAGCAGGCGGTCTACCAAATCGCCATGAGGATCGAGCAATGCAAACCCGTGGCCTGCCTTGATGTCTTGGAGGATCAGATTCAAAAGAAAGGTCGTCTTTCCCGTGCCGGTTCCTCCAATAACGTGCATATGGCGCACCCTTTGCTCGGGAGTCAGCATTGCGGGTGTCCGCATGCCCAGGTGTTCATTCCACCCAAGGAAAAGACCTTCTTTAGGAAGGTGCGATGCAGCCCTCGTTTTTCCGCCATCGTGTCTGAGTCGTTTTGATGAAATGTCCTCGTTTGGGAATCGGACAATCGAAAGCAGCTCATCCAGAGACAGAAGCATGCCCCACCGGTGTGATTGCCTCCTCAGTATGTCTTCCTCTTGGGCTTCAGCGGGATAATCTGCCATGGTCAGGGGAACCAAATGATTACCTTCTGGCCGACCCAGCGCGTTTAAAGCCACAATCATCGGTGCGAGCAAAGCCCAAGCACGGTCAGAGCTTGCCGCACACGTAACCAGCCTTATGACTACCGCAAAAAGAGGGGAGCGAGCTTTTGTTGCGGCTTCCCGAGGTAAATCCGGGCAGTTTCTAAACATTGCCGACCCGTCTGGCTTTGTAGCCGCTTGAACCATACTGTCTCCCCATGGATTCTGGGCAGGCTCAAAAATCAGTTGGAACAGGCCCATCTCAGCCTCTTCAAAGGCAGACATTGACGCAAGAAGCCCGTTAAGAAAATCTGACTTACCTGCGCCAATTGACAGCAAGAAATCCCTGCCGAGACCGATCTCAGCTACCGCATAATTCTGGCCTGATTGATCCCAATGGCCTACCAGTTGATTTGGCCTTTCCTGAATAGTGTACCCCACAAAATGGGTTTCCGTCTGCACTTTCAAAAGACCCGCATCCTCGCGGCTACAAACCCACTGAAAGCCTATCTCAGAGGCATCCGCCAATATTTCGAACGATATAGGTGCCGTGCATGATCGACACATACGAAGGAATGACTCCATGTGCTCACGAGAAAACCTTTTTACCTTTGGAAAGGTGATGGCCAGCTCCACACATTCACTGCGACTCCACTCGGCGACTTCTCTCTCAGGTTCTTCGTGGAGTGGAGCAGGATCAATCTTGGGACTGATCCAATTCCCAATTTTTCCCAATATTCGCTCTGTAACGGACGACCTTCTGGCATCGTCGAAAATATGGCTATCACTGAGGTGATAGCCCGGAAAATATTCGAAAGGAGGTTCCAGCGCGACGGGCTGAGGATAAGTAAACCAGCCGCGTCCCCTCAACTCCCAGCGAAAATATTGAGCCGAAAGCTGTTCATGGACAGTCTTCATGAACTGGTCCGAGAAGGTGCTTGAACCAGCCTAGAGAGTGGTGGGGGAATGTCTGGCTTAGCTTCCATGAAATCGACCCGTTCGATTCCTTCAGCCGCCGTGACTTCCCGGATTTTGTCTTGGATCACACGCTCAATCATTTCCGCATACATGAACCGTGTATCCTGACGAAAAAACGTTTCCCTCCGAAGCAGAATCTCATAAACCCTGCCAAAAACAGGAACAGCGAGCAGCCAGGCATCAAAATCTTCAAACCCGAGAGTCAGCGCGTTTCTAAGCATCAGGGCAAATCCAATCACAGTCATTCCAATGATGATTCCGCCCCATACGGCTCCGAACAAAGTCACATATCCCAAAGCAAGTCCGCAGATCAGAGCGAGGACTAAAACAAACTGGAAAAAGGGCAATGGTGCTGGGATCTCACAAAATCGGTAAGAAAAAAACCAAGAAGTTCCAAATGGGGCCGAGCATAAGTCGAACGTTAATCTCTCTCTGCGCATCCGAAGATAATCCCGGCTTGAGGAGAGTATACCCCCTTCCCTGTAGCCCAATCGCGTCAGCTCCAAGCCAGGCACCTTTCGGGTCTCCAGCTCAGTTTCGATGGTCTTGTAAAATTCGTCAGACGAAATTTTAAAATTATCAATCAGGGCATATGTCGGGGCTCTGATTTCTTCCGGTTTGCGTTTTTTCCAGAGTCCAAACATAACAGTCAGAATGGGTTAATTACTCGGTGTCCCTGAATTTGGCCATTAATGCCACGATTTGCTGGCTAGGATCAACTCCTAATGCTTCAAATAAATCGAATGCTTCGATAATGTCCACCCTTCTTTCACCCAGCTCAATCCGCGCCACCATTCCGTGTTCTCTGCCCAAGGCTGTCGCGAGATCTCGTTGAGTCATGCCAGCTTTTTCTCTCAGCAGCCGTATATGATCGCAGAAGATTTTGGAGCGTTTGCTATGCAGGGGCTTATCCATGCTGGCAATTACCCAGCAAAATCGTTTGCCTCCAAAATGAGAGCAGTTTAGATTGCTCCGCCGTTAACCCCAAATTACCATGCCATGAACTTCCTCCGCAGACTCGGCCCTGACCCTCACGCTAATGGTCAACAAACCCCGGCACTCGAAAATTGCCCAGATGTCTGGGAACTCGATGACGGGGACTTTGCCATCATCGGAATCGATATGACTGATGATGCGCGATCCAGGCTTCCAGTGACAGCTGGCTGTGGTCCTGATGAACGTATCGTGCGCGTTCCCAGACGCATCCTGATCGCTGCCAGAGCAGACATTCCTACTGAGATCTGAGTTCCCTGGCATGAACAGATGCTGGCATGGTAGAATGCAGCATCATGTCTACATTGCTTGCTTGGGCCAGTAACCATATTTTTGACCTCCTCTCAGCGGGTGGACTCATTGCGAGTTTGGGATTCACAACAGCGAGTTTTCGTGAAGACACCCGATCTCGAAGACTTTCGAATCTCTTGCGGCTGACTGAGCAACACCGCGATATCTGGGATGAAAGCCAAAGCAATCCAAAGCTGGCGCGTATCCGAGATCCACTTGCGGATCTATACACGAAGCCAGTTACGCCGGAGGAGACGCAATTTGTTATGCTTTTGATGTTTCATCTCCACTGTTGGTACCGAGCGATTGAAGATGGGGAGGTGAACGTGCTGGAAGGATTGGAGATGGACATTCAAAATTTTTTTAGCCGTCCAGTTTCCAGACATGTTTGGGACGAACGTAAAGGCTTCTTTGATAATAATTTCCGAAAGTTTGTTGATGATATCTTGAGCGCAAAACTAGCTCCACGAAACTCCCCGAGTACTGGGAAAGATGCTTGATTCGAGCCACAGGCTGGTGTGACTGGGGATGGCTAGAATGAGAAAGCTGCCGCCGACTCCGCGCTCGGCCGCATCATCAAGTTGAATTGAGGGGAATGTTAATGGCGTCGTCTTTCTCGTGGAAACCGTCTTGCCTGCGGCCTCTCTCGTAGATGTTGAAAGCGTTTCAGCAGACCATCGCGGTGGGCGTCGTCAATGTTTGCTCCCAATCACAGCTCCCGCGTTTCCCGGATGAATTCAACCGGGCGTTGGCGAAGGACGGGCCGTATGCCTATTGCTCCGCGTTTTGGGAGAGCGCGATCAACTCCGAGCGCTTCTACATCTCCAGTTATTGAAAGATTGCCTAAATTACCGATGGTACGCTTGCGATGCTGAAACCCAAGCAGGAATTTCACCCTTAGCAGTGTGGATCTCAAACAAGGTTCGCTGACAAAAGACTCGTCCGCAGCGTCCCAATCGCGCCTCCAAGACACCATCGTATTTTATCAATCAGCCGCATGGCTTTTCCGCAACGGTCATCTGGGAACTGAAACCAATGCGCCATGATTTTACAACAAAGCAAAAAGCCGCCCGTGAAATCAATCACAGGCGGCGCGTGGGTGTGTTCTGGGGTTGGTTTAATGCTGTGTGCAGTGACGCAGGGCTCTGATTGTGTGAGCGCTTCAGTGGCTGCCATCATCACACGGTCATCAATCGCGTAGTAGTGACGAGGAATATTGGTGCCTGGTCATTATGGGTGCTTCAATGTTTGACCTCACCATTTTCCATCGCCTTCATGAAATGCGCTCCGTCCACGGGCGACATCAGTCGGCTAATCTCTTCATGATGGCGGTACTTTTCTTCTCTAGTGCGGGTGGGTTTGCTGCTAAATGGACTGCCGTTGCCATGGAACTGGAGTTCGATCTGTTTGATATGCTCCACCTGCTCGTCGTTGATGTGATAGGTGTTCTTCCATTTCAGCACTGTCTTTGAAATGGACGCAGTTTGATCGTGAATGGCGCGGCGATGCATGAAGAACGCTGGGACACCAAAAAGCAGGAGTATAAAGCCAATAAAAAAGGCCTTTTCACTTAGTGTGAACTTGGCGGAGGGTGCGAGGTCTTTCTTGTTGTGGGGGCGTTTGCTCATGTACTTACGACTTGGTAGTTCTTGCAGCGCCAAGAAGCCGGAGTGCGTTCATGATGACCAGCAACGTCGCGCCAGTATCCGCCAGGATGGCAAGCCACAGGCTGGTGTGACCGGTGAAGGCGAGGATGAGGAAAACGGCTTTCACGATGAGGGCGAAGGCGACGTTGAACTGGATGATGCGCAGGGTTCTCCGACCTAGCGCGATGGCTTCGGCCACACGCGTGAGGTCGTCTTGCATGAGGGCCATGTCGGCGGTTTCGATGGCGGTGTCGCTGCCGATGGCTCCCATCGCGATGCCGACACTGGCAAGCGCGAGCGCGGGGGCGTCGTTCACGCCGTCGCCCGTCATGGCCACCACCTCGCCCTGGGCCTTGAGGGCTTCGACCAGCGCGAGCTTCTGGTGCGGCTTGATGCGTGCGCACACGCTGACCTGCCGGACTTTGCTGGTGAGCATATCGGGGGACATCAAGGCCATGTCATCGCCGGTGACGACTTCGTCGTGGGCGATGCCCGCCTGGGCTGCAATCGCGCGTGCGGTGCGGGGGTGGTCGCCCGTGATCATCACCACGCGGATACCCGCCTGGTGACACTCTGCAATCGCCTGGGGCACCTCGGGTCGCAGGGGGTCGGCCAGGGCCGCGAGGCCAAGCCATTCAAAGTCAAAGTCGTGCTGAATGCCGGGCCAGTCGTCTTGCACGCGGTGCCGGGCCTTGGCCACGCCCAGCACCCGAAGGCCCCGATCGGCCAGCCGGGCGGCCTGGGCGCTGACGGTGGCGCGCTCGGCGTCAGACAGATGGCACAGGTCGGCCACGGCTTCAGGCGCACCCTTGGTGGCCACGGTGTCGTGCGCGGATGTGCCATCGCGCCACAAGTGGCTCATGGCCAGCAGCTGGGGCGAGAGCTCATATTCGCGCGCCAGCGACCAGGCGGGGTGCAGGTGCTCGGTGCCTGCCAGATGATTCCCCGCCATGCGGTGAAAGGCCTGCTCCATGGGGTCGTGCGGTTCGATCTCGCTGGCCAGCACGGCGTATTCGAGCAGTTCGTGAAAGGCCTCTGGCAGCGCCGTGCCACCTGCTTCGGCTGCTTTTTCGGGCAGGTTCTGCACATCCAGCTCCTCGCCCGCAGTGCACAGTGCGGCCACGGCCATGCGGTTTTGCGTGAGGGTGCCGGTCTTGTCCACGCACAGCACTGTGGTCTGCCCCAGCGTTTCGATGGCGTTGAGCCGCCGCGTCAATACCTGCTGCGCCGCCAGCCGCCGTGCAGCCAGGGCCAGGAAGACGATCATGATCACCGGAAGCTCTTGCGGCAGGATGCCCATGGCCAGGGTGATGCCTGCCAGCACTGCTTGCAACGCGTCGCCGCGCAGTGCCCAGAACAGGGCCACCAGCAGCACGCACAGCGACAGGCCGATCAGCACGAGCTTGTGGG
>DMMK01000747.1 GCA_003453085.1 Verrucomicrobiales bacterium | reverse complement strand
GTGCCCTACCGCAGCCGCAACCTGGCCGAGGCCATCAGCGATGGCCGGGTGGACTTCGCCGTCATCCGCCAGGATGCACTGGCCCCGAACGCCCGGGTGGAAAAGCTCACCCGCCTGGGTTTTGTCCTGTGCATCCCCCGGCGGCTACTGAAAAAAGGCGTCCGTGACGCCACCCAGCCCAGCCTTTGGCAGACGCTCCCCTTTGCCGCCGGGCGCGATGGCGGCCAGATGGACAAGGCCCTGCGCCATGCCATGGCCGAGGCCGGGGTGGACTTCCATCCGCAGTTCGAGTGCGGTTCCATGCTTCAGGTTAGGCAGCTCGTGGAGATGGGCGCCTGTGCCGCCGTGCTGCCGGAGATCGGCGTGCGCGGTCTGGATGAGAAGGAGATCCTGCTCAGCCCCTTTGCCCCCATGCGGAACTACGGCCGGAGCCTCGTCCTGCACTGGAACGAACGGCAGATGCGCCGCCGCGGCCTGGAACTCTCCCAGATCCGCGCCGTGGCCCGCCTGCTAAAAGACGCGGCGGCGCAGTAGCCTCCCCTACTTTTTCTTCTGGTCCTTCACGCATTCTCCGTCCTGGGGGACGGCGCTGCCCACTTGGTCCACGGGGTGGTTGAAGAGGTACTTCCACACGTCTTCATGCAGGAGCTTGCCGTCCGGGCCTTTGGCGGCGGCACCGCCGGGAGTGACGGAACTGTGGGCGCGTTTGGCGTCGCCTTTGACGTCGAAGTTGGTGGTAAGGCGGCGGCTGTTGGCATAGGGAGGAGCGCTGATGTCCACATCCACCAAGGGACCGAACTGATGCAGTCCCATCATCTCCCAGGAGCGGCAATAATGGTCATCCGTCCAGCCGCCATCCAGCACGTGGCTGAAGCCGAAATAACGATTCGCTGGTGTGGCGGAGGGATATCCCTGCCATTCGTCCAGCTGGTCGCGCGGACCGCAGAAGCACACCACACGGTCCACCTTCTGCTGCTTGGCAAAACGGGCGGCGCTGGTGGCCCCATGGGAGGAGCCGGAGATGATGACTTTGTCCCAGTCGAGACCATCGCCCTTGGCATTGAGGAACTGTCCCCACTTGCCCTGCGGATTTTCTTTGGCCAGCCATTTCACAAACTGAAAGGCGCGCTCCATCATGCCATCCTGAGGCTCGATGGTGGCGAGGTCGGTGTGGTCCTGGCCCGTGGTGGCTTCCAGACGCATGTTGCCCAGGCTCTGGCCATCGTCACGACGGGCCGCTGGGATGAGGCCAAACCACTTGTTGGCGTAATGCACCTGGATGGCGTGCAGGCCGTAGCTGTTCACACGCTCGAACAGCGGGCCGCTGTAGCCCATGAGCCAGATCACCAGTTTCCCCTGCGGTTTCACACGGGTATCCACATTCGCATGCTGCAGGTCCTGCGGTTTGCCCTTCTTGTCCGTGAAAACGAAATCAATGGCCGGGTATTCCTTGGCCCGTGGGTCAATCTCACTGGCCCGTTTGGTGAGGTCGTAACGCTGAGGCTTGGGATCATCGAAAGCAGGCGCGGCGGCATTGGCCGTCAGGGTGAGCAGAGGCAGGAACAGGAGGAATTTCATGGTGAAAAAAGCGGGCGGTAAAAAAGGTGCCGCATTCCCTCTGGGAATGCGGCACGCACCAAACATCAACGCAAAGGCAAGGCTATTTCTTCGGTGGATTCAGTTCTTCCGCCGTCCACATGCCGACGCGGTCCTTGTACTGAGCGCGCAGTTTGGCCACGTCCTTAGGTTCCACAGGCGAGGCATTGTGCTCCCACTCGCGGCGCAGGTAGGTCAGCACGCTGGAGACATCTTCATCCGTGAGATGGGGCAGGGGTGGCATGGCCAGGTTCCACGTGCGGCCGCTCACCTTCACCGGACCGGCGAGGCCATGCAGTACGATGCGGGCCGCCACATCCGGCTTACCCAGCACCCACTCGCTATCCACCAGCGGCGGGGCCAGACCGTCCAAGCCAAAACCGTGAGCCTGATGGCAGGCGGCGCAGAGACCGGCATAGATGACTTTGCCCTTTTCAAAACGAGCCTGCTGATCAGCCGTCAGAGGGACGATCTTTGGCGGAGGTGGCGCTCCAGGCTTGCCCACCCAGGCGAGGCGGGAGGTGATGCTGGCAAACTGCGCTGCCGCCGTTTTAGCCATGACAGATTTCTTCAGCACGGCCAGAGATTCCGGCTCCTTGTCCAGCCATAGCAGCTTAGGTTTTGGGGCGGATTTGGTATTGCCGCCGCTGGGATTGGACAGGCCCTTGATCAGCGCCGCCTGCACCGCACTGCCTTTGGGTTGGCTGGCGGCGAGTGTCAGTGTTTCTTCAAAGGGCTGCGCTTTCCCGGCCATGGCGATGAAGCTGCCGAGCATTTCCAGAGTGGGGGAAATACTGGCTTTGTTATCAGCGGTGGCCTGCTGGGCGACCAGTTTGGCAAAGGCATCTTCACGGCCTCGCAGGCCGGTCATCGCACCTTCGCGGACGAGCAGGTTTTCACCCGCACCTGCAGCCAGCAGTTTGGCCAACGCGGCATCTGCATCGGGCAGGTTGAAAGAGGAAAGCTTGATGGCAAGCTGCGCACGGACCAGCGTGTCCGTCTCGGTCGTCATGGCCAGAACCTCTGGAGCGAGATCGCGACCAGCCAGGCGCACCGCCGTGGCTTTCAGGGTGGTGTCTTTATCCTTCAGCGTCGCACGCAGCAGGTCAGGCGTCAGCAGGCCTAGGCCATCCAGTGTCCAGAGGGCATGCAGGCGCGCCAGAGGTTTGGCGGTAGGAGATTGTACCAGCTCAGTGAGGGCGGGACCGGCCTTGACATCGGCGGACTCGACGAGCAGTCGCTGAGCGGTATCGCGCACCCAACCATTCGCGTGACTCAGGCTGGCGATACGCTCCGCTGTGGTTGCTGGGATCTTCGCGGCCTTCACTGTTTTATCTTTGATCGGCACGATGCGCCAGATGCGGCCCTGATCAAAAGGACGGTCCAATTTGCGGGCTTCAATGTTCGCCACGAGGTAGTGAGTGAGGAAGCTGCTGTGCTGGATGATGCCACGATACATGTCCACCACGTAAACCGCACCATCAGGTGCATTCGTTGCCTGCACCGGGCGGAAGCGTTCGTCGGTGGAGGTCAGGAACTCCTTGTTCTGGGTCGCATTGACGCCTGTCACCACTCCGTCTTTTTCAGTGACGATCATGCGCTTCATGAGGTTCGCCGAAGGCTCAGGAATGAAGGCATTGCCGTAGTGCGAGGCGGGGAAGGCATCGCCACGGTAGATCAGCGCGCCGCAGGTGGCGGTGGCCTTGGTCAGGGTGCCATCGGCACGCAGGGATTTAGGGTCGTATCCCCGGTTCACGCCCGGTGTCGGGTGGGTGGGCCACACGGTTTGATCAGTGACCACCTTGGCATTCACACTGGCGGCATTGCGCAGCAGAGGATTGCGGGAAAAGGCCTCCGTGGGCAGCAGATCGCAGCGCAGGAGGTCGGAGTTGTAGTTGAAATACAGACGGCCTTTGTCGTCCTGGCACAGGCCATACTGGCCGCGGCCCAGGCCGGTATCCTTCTGCCACACACCACCGCGCAGGCGGAAGCGGCTGCTGTAGCCCGCGCTCCAGATGGCATTGTCCATGGCCCAGGTCGGCGTATTGGCCATGTGCTCGGGCTGGCCACCGGCGATGCCGTAATCTGTGGCCACGATGTCCTTCACGTCAGCCTTGCCATCGCCATCCGTGTCTTTGCAGAAGTATAGGTTAGGCGGGGCCGCCACCAGGGCACCACCGTTCACTGCCATGACGGAGCGCGGCATCACCAGTTCATCCACAAAGACACTCGCCTTGTCCATGCGGCCATCGCCA
>DMMK01000108.1 GCA_003453085.1 Verrucomicrobiales bacterium | reverse complement strand
GGTTTCGGGTGCCTCTGGCGGCCAAGGGATTCACGGTGGATCTTCCTGAGATGGAGGTCATTGACCTGGGCACGATATTCACGGTGAGCGTGGATAAACGTGAACATCAGGTGCAGGTGGAGCAGGGTTTGGTGGAGGTCCGGCAACGTCTGGCTGGCATCCCCGCCCAGCGTTTGAAGGTCGGCGAAAAACTGGTGAAGCTAGCCAAAGAGCAGACCATCCAGGTGATAAGCGGAGCCTCTCTGCTCAACCCCGAAGCCATGACGGAAAAGCCGGAGATCGTCTTCCAGGAATCGCTGGCCTCCGTGCCTGATCAGCCTTTCGCGGACCGGCAACCCCTGAAAGGCACGTGGACAGTGCTGGAGGGAGATCCGCAAGTCAGCAAAGGACGCTTTGCGGCGAAGTCGAGCTTCACTCACCTCATGGGCCGTTTTACACGCGCCATTGAGCCTTCAGAAAACGCGGTGATCATGGTCAGCTTTAGGTCCGTCTCTCCCATGTCTCTTTTCCATTCCAAAGGATTCGCCGGCATCAGCCTTTTCAACGGTGACGGCGAAATGTTCTTCTTCGGAGACAAGTCACGGAATTCCTACTCGTGGGAGTTCCTGGTGTATGGGAAAAACTACTGGCGGCCCGGCAGTCCCAGACGGGCCTATGACCTAGCCATCCAGGGTAGTGAAGAGACTTTCACGATACGTTACAGACAACGTAACGGAGCCTTCGAAATCTACCGTGGCTGGGGGGTGCAGGGGCTTCCGCTCCTGCGGGGAGTGACGGATCAGGGCCTGCGTTTTGATGGTGTGCGGGTGGCCAATGGCAAGGGCGGAGATTTCTCTTTTGAGGACCTCCAAGTCTCCGTGGTCAAAGATACGGCGGAGTGATCCGGAGGACAGCGCCGGCTCCTACGCAGCGGCTCAAATTTTTTTGGAGAAGCTGTGCAACCGAATGGTAGTTCAGGACATTTGCGGTCAACCCAACCGCTATGAGAACCCTTTGCTCCGCCATCCTCGGCCTCCTCTTTGTCCTGCCTGTCCGGGGTGAACCCTCGGGCCAGGAGATCACTGCACGCCAGGACCGATCCCGGATCCTCACGACTGCAAAGGAGGCGCTGAAGATGGCCCCCCTGAGCATCACCCAGCACCGCTCGCCTCTCAGCGAAGGGCGGCCTAACGAGTTCTTCTCCATGAGCGACTACTACTGGCCGGATCCAGCCAAGCCAGACGGCAAACCTTACATCATGAGGGATGGCCAGTCGAACCCAGGGAACTTCAACAAGCACCGTGAAACCCTGATGGCGATGCGGGATGCGACCTCCGCTCTGGCAGCAGCCTATTCACTGACTCAGGATGAACGCTATGCGAAGAAAGCAGTAGAGATGCTGAAGGTCTTTTTCCTGGATGAAGAAACACGCATGCACCCCAGCCTGGACCACGCGCAGGCTATCGTGGGCAAAGCGACTCCGGACCGCGGCACAGGATTGATTGATACACTGCATCTGGTGGAGGTACCGCTGGCCGTGCTGACGCTCCGACATTCCAAGGCAATGGAGCCCGCCATCTTCGATGGTCTGCGGCAATGGTTCGCGGATTACACATCCTGGTTTGTCACCAGCTCCAAGGGCAAGAATGAAGCAAAGGCCAAGAACAACCATGCGGTGGCCTACTGGTATCAGGTCGCCGCTTTTGCCACACTCACCGAGGACAAGAAACTGCTGCATGAGTGCCGCCGCCAGTTCAAAGAGGTCTTTGTGACGGTGCAGATGGCCACGGATGGCGGCTTCCCTCTAGAGCTAGGCCGCACCAAGCCCTACGCCTATTCGATCTTCCAGTTGGATAACATGACAGCCCTTTGCCAGTTGCTGTCCACGGAGTCTGACAACCTCTGGACCTTCACCACTCTGGATGGCAAGTGCATGGAGAAGGCCATCGCTTATCTCTATCCTTACCTAGCGGACAAATCGGCCTGGCCACTGAAGCCGGATGTCAATGCCTGGGAAGGCTGGCCGGTAAGACAGCCCTCTTTATTGTTTAGCGGCATCGCCTTTCACGAGGACCAGTATCTGAAACTGTGGAGGGATCTGAAACCTGACCCCACAGCCTTCGAAATCCGACGTAACAACGCGATCACACAACCTCTGCTGTGGACGACGCTGTTCGATCATTCGGACGCCACGCCAGCGCCGAAGAAAATCCGCGCCCATCATGTGTTCGAGCCTAACCAGAAGATGATCTTTGAGGATGATTTTCACAGCGGCTCCGTTGATCGCTGGAACATCTCTGAGGATGATCGCTACGCCCTCCCTGCCCCGTCACCGGAACGCATCCAGGTGGTGGATGCCCCAGGTCTGGCGGATGGAGCCAAAGCCGTACGTTTTGTCGTGAAGCGTGCGCCTAACTCCTTTCGCTCGGAGATTTCGCTGCCTCACGAGGAGGGCTTTCAAGAACGCTGGTATGCTGCGCGCATCTTGATTCCAGAAGACTGGATTTTTGATCCCTCGAAGGCGAGCGACATCGTCATTCAGTGGCACGGCATTCCTGGAAACTGGAAGCCTACACATCCCAACCTTGCTATTTCGGTCAGCAATGACCGATGGTTCATCAAGCAGAGCTATGGCTCTCCGCAGGAAGGCCCCACCCGCCGCAGTGAACGCCTGGAAGAGACTGTGCGCAAAGGCCAATGGGTATCTTGGATCATCCATGCCAAATGGTCCCCCGGGGCTGAAGGGCTCCTGCAGATCTGGAAGGATGGGAAGCTGGTTTTCGACAAGCCTGGGCCAAACGTGTATGGCAGCATCGGTGTGGAATACACGCCCTACATGAAGACGGGCATCTATCGCCCCGAGTGGCATACGGACACGGATAAAAAGCGGCAGGCCTTCGAGGCTGAAAAGACCGCCATCGCCAGCAAAACCGTCTATGTGACCGACGTCAAAATCGGCAGTGCGAAGGCTAGCCTGCAAGATTTTACCCCCCTGCCCAGCCCTGAACACCAGCACCCTGGATATCCTTTGCCTAGCACCATCCCATGAACAACACCGCCACCTTTTCCCGTCGTCGCTTTCTTAAAAATGCAGGGGCCAGCCTCTTTGCTGCGCCCTTCATCACCCGCGGACTCCGCGCTGCTTCGCCTAACGGGAAGCTTCGTCACGCCGCCTTCGGTGCTGCCGGCATGTCCTCCGCAGACATGACAGCCTTGTCGAATCATCCGATGCTGGAACTGGTGGCCATTTGTGATGTGGACACCCGCCGGTTTGACAAGGTGAAGAAGCAATTTCCCAAAGCCCGGCTCTATCAGGACTGGCGCGAAATGCTGGAGAAGGAGGGGGATGGCATTGATTCCGTCAATGTCTCCACCCCCGATCACATGCATGCTCCCATGGGCCTAAAATCCATGGAGCTGGGCAAACATGTGTATGGCCAGAAACCATTGGGCCAGACCCTGCACGAATGCCGCCAGTTGATGCTCAAAGCCCGCGAAAAAGGTGTGATGACGCAAATGGGCATCCAGGCTTCATCCGACTTCTCGGAGCGGTTTGCGGTGGAACTCATCCATCAGGGCAGCATCGGCAAAGTCAAAGAGGTGCATACCTTTTCCCACAAAAAATGGGGAGACATGAAACCGGTGCCAACCCTCGCCAATCCGGTGCCTGCGGAACTGGACTGGAATATGTGGTTAGGCCCCGTGACAGACCGTCCTTACATAGATGGTTATTACCACCCCAAAGAATGGCGGAAGCGCCGTGACTTCGGCACAGGCACCCTGGGAGACATGGGCTGCCACATGTTCAGCGGCTGGTTTCGTGCTCTGGAACTGGCTGCGCCAGTCGCAGTCAAATCCATCGGGACAGCCCCTGTGAATGCAGTCAACTGGTCCATCGACTGCATCGTGGAATACACCTTCAAGGGCACGCCCCGAACGGAAAAAGACACCCTCAAAGTTACCTGGTATGACGGCGATGCGCGGCCGCCTGCCGAGATCATGGCGCTGGTGCCAGCCGGTAAATTTCCTGAACAAGGCAGCATCTACATCGGCACAGACGGTGTGCTACTGCACCAGCACACCAGCACGCCCATGCTTTATCCCCGGGAAAAATTCACCGGCTTCCGTTATCCGAAATTGGAACCGCGCAATCACTGGTTCGAGTTCGTGGACTGCTGTCTGAAAGGAGGCTCTGCGCGGCCCTCGGCCCATTTCGACTATGCAGCTCCCCTCACTGAAGCCGTGCTGCTGGGTTGCATCTCCACGGTCTTCCCCAAAGAGAACTTGGTCTGGGATGCTGAGGCGCTGAAGATTGCCAATAACGAAGCGGCCCACCGCATGGTCACACGCGAATATCGTCCCGGCTGGGAAATGTAAGTCGTTTACAACGTTGGTTATTCGTTTGTTTTCACCTTATGAAATCTGCCAGGGTTTTCAGCGAGCTCATGATCATGGTCTCCATCGGCTGGGTCTTTGTGCCCAGCTCAAGCGTTCTAGCTGAAGAAGCTAGAGCTCACCCGAATGTGCTGTTTATCGCGGTGGACGATCTCAATGACTGGATCGGCTGCATGAAAGGACATCCGCAGGCTCGGACACCGAACATGGACCGGTTGGCCGAACAAGGTGTGCTGTTTACCAATGCCCACTGCGCGGCCCCGGTTTGCCTGGCGTCCCGAACCGCACTATTCAGCGGTCGCTATCCGGATCAGACAGGTGTTTTCAGCAACTGGGGAAAGACCAGAGGCAAGGCCCCTGCCAAGTCGCTGCAAATGCCGCTGCACTTTGCTGTGTCGGGTTACGAAACGCTCGGTGCGGGCAAGCTTTACCACTCAGTCTCTCCCGAATTCTTCGATGACTACTACGATACGGAAAACCGCTGGAGCCCCTTCACCCAGGAACAGGCTCGGTATACGGATGAGGAACTGCCCAGTAAAGGCAGCACAAACCCGAGGCACGTGATCAAGGGTGGCCCTGGCGGGCACAACTGGGTGCTGCCTCTCAACGGCCTGCCGAGCGAACGCAATGCCGATGGGAAAGAAGGCGAATCCTTTGACTGGGGACCTGTCGATGTGGCCGATGAAGAGATGGGCGACACACGAGTGACCAACTGGGCCATGAAGAAACTCGAAGAACCCCGCGCTAAACCGTTCTTTCTTGGCGCAGGTTACTACCGCCCTCACATTCCGCTCTTTGCTCCACAGCAGGACTTTGATGCCCTGCCTCCCGTTGAAGCCATTAAACTGCCTGCTCACATGCCTAACGACTTGGACGATCTCGCAGCAGCGGGAAAGAAGTTTGCCTTGGATCCCATCACGGCAGGACCCACAAGCTGGTGACGGATCATCATCAATGGAAGCAGGCGGCACGCGCTTACCTCGCTTGCATCACTTATGTGGATCGGCAGATCGGACGGCTGATTTCAAAGCTGGAAGCCAGCCCCCATGCGAACAATACCTGGATCATTCTGTTCAGCGATCATGGCTGGCAGTTGGGTGAAAAGCAGCACTGGGGCAAATGGACAGGCTGGAGGGCATCCACACGCATACCCCTCATCATCGTGCCGCCGGCAAACTTTCAAGCAGCACGCGGAAAGGTCTGCGCGGAACCTGTTAGCCTGATGGATCTGTACCCCACCTTGATCGAAGTCTGCCACTTGGCGAAAAAAGAAGGCGTCGCCGGTCAATCATTGGCCCCGTTGTTGATGAATCCGGACCAAGTGACTGACCGAGCTGTCGTCACCGCCTTTGATCCTGGCAATCATTCACTCTCCACCCGGGATTGGCGCTATCTGCGCTACGACACCGGAGAAGAAGAGCTTTACGACATCCAGACCGATCCGCATGAATGGCACAACTTGGCCAAGTCTCCGGAACATGAGGCAAAACTGGCGGAGATGCGGAACCAACTCGCACAGGCACTACAGGCCATCGTGCCACCGAAGCCATAATTCCTCGCATTCCTGTCCCGCCAATCCACAACGGCCGACCTGGATATCATGAACCTCCTTCTCCTTATTTTTCTTTTTTTGGCGCCCGTTCTCTTCGCGGCTCCAAAACCTCGACCTAACGTACTTTACATCTTTGCAGATGATCTGAGCGTGCGTGCAGTCAGCTGTTATCCGCAGGCCTACCCTTGGGTGAAGACACCGAACATCGATGCGCTGGCGGCCAAGGGAGTCCGCTTCCACAGCGTCTACATGGCGGCGTATTGCGTTCCGGCGCGAGTCAGCATGATGACAGGCAACCTGCCCCATGCCGCTCAAGGCATCTTCACCGGCGCGGCGTTCAAGCCCATCCTGGACGAGGCTGTGGCCATCCACAAGCGCGTGCTCAAGGGCCGGGTGTGGGTGGCGCTGCACATGCATGCGGGCGACGGCAATGTGCACACCAACCTGCCCGTCAACAGCGACGACTATGAGATGCTGCAGACCGCGCACGAGGCCGTGGCGCGCATCATGGTGCTGGCGCGCAGCCTGGACGGCGTGATCTCGGGCGAACACGGCATTGGCATCACCAAGCTGGAGTTTCTGACCGACGAAGAGCTGCGCCCCTTTGCCGAGTACAAGCGCAAGGTGGACCCGGAAGGTCGTTTCAACAAAGGTAAGTTGCTCCGAAATCAGGAGCTGCCAGCGATTGATGGACAAGCGCTGCAGGCCAAAAATGCTTCGAATGCTTCAAACGCTGCGTTGATGCACGCCGATTTGACGAATGCCTACACGCCCAGCTTCGGGCTGATGGGCCACGAGTCGCTGATCATGCAGCAGAGCGACATCGGCGCGATTGCCGACAGCGTCAAGGACTGCCTGCGCTGCGGCAAGTGCAAGCCTGTGTGCTCCACGCATGTGCCACGCGCCAACCTGCTGTACAGCCCGCGCAACAAGATCCTGGCGACCTCGCTGCTGGTCGAAGCCTTCCTGTACGAAGAGCAGACCCGCCGTGGCGTGAGCATCAAGCACTGGCAGGAGTTCGAGGACGTGGCCGAC
>DMMK01000400.1 GCA_003453085.1 Verrucomicrobiales bacterium | reverse complement strand
GCCTTCAGCCTTATCCCAAGGGGAAGCGCCGCTCGTTTGGGCTTTTGCCGGCTCTGCAGCAGCAGGCAGCGTTGCCTTTTTGCGATCCTCGCGAAAGGTGTCCCGCAACTGCTGCCAGACATCCCGCCACTCCGTCATGCGGGTGAAGCTGAGGAAGTAGGATTTGCAGTATTTGCGCAGGGCATTTTTGCCAGAGTTATCTGGATCTGGCGCATGGCTCCAGATCTTCAGCAGGCTGAGGAAATCGGATTCTGGAGAGGTGAAAGTCTTGTGCGCAGCCTGGGCTTGCTCGCGCTTGTCTTCCGGGCGCTCGCGGGGGTCGGGAATGCTCAGGCCGGCAGCAATGATGAGCATGTCCTCCAGGCAGCCTTCTTCGCGAGCTTGCAGTAGCATTCGGCCCAGAGTCGGGTCGAGGGGAAGATTGGCCAATTCTCGCCCGGTGGCCGTCATTTCATGGGTTTCACCCAAGGCACCTAATTCATGCAGCAGGTCATACCCGGCACGAATGGCGGCGCTGACAGGCGGATTGATGAAAGGGAAGGTTTCGATCTCGCCTAACCGAAAGGCTTTCATCCTCAAGATGACTTCGGCGAGGTTCGATCGCTGAATCTCCGGCTGCGTGAAGCGGGAGCGCTTGTTAAAATCCTCCTCTTCATACAGGCGGATGCAGACGCCATCCTGCACACGTCCAGCGCGGCCAGCACGCTGGTTGGCACTGCTCTGGCTGATGGCTTCCACGGGCAGCCGCTTGGTGCGTGTGCGTGGATTGTAACGGCTCATGCGGGCCAGCCCTGTATCCACCACGTAGCGGATGCGGGGCAGGGTGATGGAAGTCTCCGCCACGTTTGTGGCGATGATGACACGGCGTTTGGACCCGGGTGAAAAGACGCGCTGCTGCTCATGCGAGGCCATGCGGCCAAACAGAGCCAGCACTTCGATGCCTTTGCCTAGGCGGCCATCCAGGGCGTCGCGCGTATCACGGATGTCGCGCTCGGTAGGCATAAACACGAGGACATCGCCAGTGTCCGTTTCGATGAGCACTTCTTCGACGGCGGCAATAGCCGCATCGAGATGGCTCGGATCATCATCGTTATCTCCCACCGGCTTGTAGCGGATGTCCACCGGATAAAGACGGCCCGAGACTTCAATGATGGGCGCACTACCAAAGTGGGCGCTGAAAGCCTCCGTATCAATCGTGGCGGAGGTGACCACCAGCTTTAGGTCCGGCCTCTTTTCCAAGAGCGATTTCAGATAGCCTAACAAAAAGTCAATGTTCAGGGATCGCTCATGCGCTTCGTCCAGGATGAGAATGGAGTAAGCACGCAGCAGGGGGTCACTCTGGATCTCCGCCAGTAGAATGCCGTCCGTCATGAACTTGATGCGTGTGTCTCGCGTGGTGTCATCGCTAAAGCGCATCTTGCAGCCCACCTCGCGACCCCAGTGAACATCGAGTTCCTCCGCCACGCGTTTGGAGACGCTCATGGCCGCCACACGTCGCGGCTGCGTACAGCCAATCACACCACGCGCTTCCCCCAGCACCTCCAGGCACATTTTGGGCAGCTGCGTGGTTTTGCCGGATCCGGTTTCCCCAGCGAGGATGACGACCTGGCTGGAGTGGATGGCCGCGAGGATGTCCTCACGACGGGCAGTGATGGGGAGGTCGGCTGGGTAACGAATCAAGGCGGGGGGCAGGCTGAATCTGGGAGTCACAGCCTTTCACAGCCCGGCCCATATCGCAAATGATCCGTGGCTGCGGTTACAGCGCTTATTTCTTGGCGGGTTCGGCCTTTTTCTTGGCGTCATCCAGCCGATTTTGCAGATCCTCGGTCTTCTTTTGCAATTGCTGCACTTGGTCCCAGAGGTTCTTGAGTTCGGCACTTCCTGGCTGTTCCGCTTGCAGGGTTTGCACGGATTTCGCTGCGGCTTCCCGCACCGGGTCGGCATACGGTCCTGCTTCCGGTAGCATGGCTTGGAGAACTGAGATGGCCTTGGGATCACGCAGCGTGCCCAGGGCTTTGGCGGCTCCGCTGCGCAGTTCTTCTTTCGGGTGGGAAAGGTGGGTTACCAAAAAGCTGCGCACGGCATCCCGGTTTTCCTGTTTTCTGGCGAGGAAAGCGACGGCATCCAACGCATTGCGATAGTCCCAGGTGCGAAACTCCAGGGGATCATCCTGAAGCTTGGCAAAAATGGCCGTGACCGCGCTGGCTTCATCTTGGGCGCGATAGGCGCTTATCGCGGCAGCGGCGAGGGTATTCTGATAGGTCTTGGAATTCAGGTGTTTCGCCAAGGCGGTGGAAATGGCGGCATCTCCCGGACGGGTGCCCCAGCTTTTGATGATGGCCGTCAGGATGGCCGGATTCTTTTCCGTCTCGGCATGCGCCATCAGGGCCTTCTGCGCCTCCGGATGCGGGATGGCGGTCAGCGCCTCGACAACTGCGGCGCGGCTGCGGGCATCGGTCTGGCCTGCCAGGCAGGCGATCAGGGCGCTGCGTGCCGCCGGGGTGGCGATTTTGGCCAGGGATTCAGCGGCCACGCTGCGCACGGCATGAAACGCGTCCTCTTTGAGCAGGCGGGCCAGTTTGTCCACGCTGCCCTGATCCTTGCGCGATCCCAGGATCTGCGCAGCCAACATCCGTCCGATGACATCGCTAACCAACTGTTTGTCCAGCATGTCGCCGGGCAGCTGGAAGTCCACCTTCGCCAGCACGGTGTAGTCTGGGTCCACTCGCATGAGTTCCGGCTGGGCGGGTAGGGCAAAATAAAAGGCTTCCTCGGCCTGGGTAATCTTGGCGGTGAATTTGATCGGGTCTTTCTGGCCTTTGAGGGTGAATGCCACGGGCAGTGGAAACTGAAACAACCGCACTTGATCCGTCACTTTTTGTGTCTGCCGCACCGTCACCTTGGCCTGTTTGCTGGCTGCATCCCAGGCGTACTCCACCTTCAGTTCCGGGAAGCCGCCGTGATAAACCCATTGATCAAAGAACGCATCGAATGACAGGCCGCTGATCTCTTCCACCACCTCATGCAGATCATCCGTACTGACGATGCCGTTGCGATGCCGCTCGAGGTAAGTGCGGATGGCGAGGCGGTAAAGCTCGGGCCCAAGCTGGCTGCGCAGCATGTGCAAGATCCACGCCCCCTTCGGATACACCCGCGTGTCAAACTGCTGCATCGGGTCGCCATAGTCCCGCCACACGGTGGGCCGGGTGTCCTTAGCCTCCAGTACCTCTTCGGCCTCCAGCCAGAGCGAGTACTTCATGGCATCGTCACCGCTTTTGGCCTGTTCATAAAGCACCGTGTAGTAACTGGCGAAACCTTCATTCAACCACAGGTGCGACCAGTCCCGGCAGGTCACCAGATCTCCAAACCACTGATGCGCTGTTTCGTGGGCATCCAGCCGATGCAGGCTGCGCAAGGTCTCGGTATCTGAATTGAACAGCATGCTGCTAGCCTCAAAGGTGCAACTCGTATTTTCCATGCCGCCAGCGATGAAGTCGTGGCAGTAAACCTGATAATACTTGTCCCAAGGGAAGGGGACACCGATCTCCTTCTGGAAGAACTCGATGATCTTGCGGGTGTCTGCAAAGGCGTTGGCTGCCTGAGCTTCATTGGAGGGCGGTACCAGCATCGCTAGGGGGAGATCCCCTGCTTTGTCCTCGATCTTGTGAAAGTGGCCGGCGGCCAGCGCGATGAGGTAGTTTACATGCGGCTTGTCCTGAAGCCAGTGCCAGGTGGTGAGCTCTCCCACTTCTTTTTTGTCCACCAGCTTGCCGTTCGACACCACCTCCATGCCCTTCGGTGCGTGGCAGATCACCTCGCTGGTGAATCGCTCATTGGGGTAGTCGTAGCAGGGAAACCAAAAGCGATGCAGGTCCGCCTCTCCCTGGCTCCAAACTTGGCTGTCGCTGGGTTTGTAGCCCATCTCGGGCGTGCGAAAATACAGGCCGCGAGTGGGCTCGGCACTGTATCGGATGCTCACACTCACCTCCGCGCCTGGGGCGATGGGCGTGGCAAACACGAGCGTCAGCTTTTCCTCGGCGACGATCTTATCCGCCAGCTTAGCGCCGGTGACTTGCACATCGGCAATGGCGAGGTCCACAGCATCCAGTTCCAGCTTGTCTAAAGGCAGGGCAATGGGCTTGAAGGTCATCGTCATCGTGCCGGCCACGCTGCGCTTCGTGAAATCCGGGGTGACGTCTAACTTCAAGTGCTGAATGTCCACCCGGCGGTCCCGGGCATACTTGCGGCCCGGGGTCAGCTTGGTGACGGCAGGCAGCAGGTGCTTGGCGCAGTGCTCACAGGTGTGCAGAGAGTCCGCCAGCGCTGTGGACGAAATGAGGAGCGAAAGAAGAAGGGGCCACCGCATAGGCCCCCACCATGGCGGAAACGAACCCCGGCTGGCAATCCGGGACTTTAAAAATATTCAGCCCTCGCCCCTCGCCCCTCGCACTGAACACTGAACA
>DMMK01000401.1 GCA_003453085.1 Verrucomicrobiales bacterium | reverse complement strand
AGCTTGCGCTCAGCCTTGGATGAAGCGGTGGACTGACCGGGCTTCAGCAAAAAGGGGCCGAGCAAGGTGACGAGCAGGGCACTGACGATGGCGATTTCTTTGCACCAGCGTCGGAGAAAAGATGGAGCGGCGGCTTCAGACATCGTCCCTCATCCAAGCGGAAGGCGGGGCAAACGGCAACCCGGCATTCGCCTGCCGGGCATCTTTTTCATGCTGTTATGGGGCTGTCACGTCCAGCGATTGCAAAAAAGCCCTGTTTTCGTCATCGCCACCGCGCCAGAAAATCGCATAATGGTTCCCATGCCCGCCCCTGATAACCAGCACGATATTGACATCGCCAAGGTCACCCAGCGTGCCAAGGACATTGAGGACAAGCTGCCCAAACTGCGCCAATGGATGGAGCAGGGGCAGGTGATTCTTTCGATGGTGAAGGACTACTGGGCTGGCAACTATCGTGAGGTGCCGTACTGGGCCATCAGCGCCGGGGCTTTGTCCCTGCTGTATGTGCTGAATCCGGCCGATGTGATCCCGGACATGATCCTAGGTGTGGGCTATCTGGATGATGCCACGGTGGTGGCCTTTTGCCTCAAGCTCATCGAACGGGAGCTGGTGAAGTATAAGGAATGGCAGGCCGCCCGGAAACCTTCCCCACCGGCCAAGGCGGGGAAGGTGATTGATGTATGACTTTAGGCAACAGCGGGCATCAGATCCCGGCTGACCTGACGGGCCTCCGGTTCCAGCGTTTCCTTCAGGGCTTTGTAGTGGCTGCCCAGGCGGGTGCGGGTGAGGCGGCCAAAGTAACGCACCTTGCGCAGCAGCTTCTCAGTCTCGGCGGAATTGGCCGCCGTGCCTTTCATCAGCGAGCCCGCATAGGCCAGCGTGGTGGACCAGACAAAGAGCTCTGCGCCGATATCCACGATGCGGCCTAACAAGATCTGCCGACGTTCCAGGGCCGGGCCATTAAGCACCATAGCGTGGAAGAGGGTGCGGGCCAGCTTGTGGCTTTCCCGGGCGATGGCATTCATGTCACGGCGGAGCTGCGGGTGCAGGTGATGGGCGGCATGGCCTGCCCCACTTGGCAGCCACATGCGTGGGTACCATGTGGCGTAGGTGAGGCCTGCGCGGAGGACGGCCTTGGCTCTCTGTTTCAGCGGCAGGGTGGAGTTCACCACCTCGGCACCGATTTTCAGGTGCGGGTCCAGCACTTCGCGGGCGATGAAGAGGCGCATGATTTCGCTGCTGCCTTCAAAGATGGTGTTGATGCGGCAGTCGCGGAAGAGGCGCTCCACCGGGTCGGGCCTTTCGCCGCGCTCGCGGAGGGAATCGGCCGTTTCATAACCACGGCCACCACGGATCTGCATGGTATCATCCACAATGGCCCAGGCGCGCTCGCTGCCCCAGAGTTTGGCGATGGCTGCCTCTAGGCGGACATCGGCATGCTTGTCACGGTCCACCAGGGCGGAGACGTAGCGCACCATGGCCTCCATGGCGAAGCTGTCGGCAGCCATGCGCGCCAGCTTGTCCGCGATGGCGGCATGTTTGCCCACGGGCTGGCCCCACTGCACGCGCTCCGCAGCCCAGCGGCTGGAGATTTCCACACAGCGCTTGGCCAGGCCGGTGCAGGCGGCAGGCAGGGTGATGCGCCCGGTGTTCAGGGTGGTGAGGGCCACCTTCAGGCCACGGCCTTCACCTCCCAGGATGTTGGCGCGTGGCACCCGCACGTTGTGAAAATGAACCACGCCATTGTAGAGCGCGCGCAGGCCCATGAAGTGGCAGCGGTGGACGATCTCCACCCCTGGCCATGAGGTCTCGACAATGAAGGCGCTGGTGGTATGCGGCTTCTCCGGAGTGGGAGTGCGGGCCATCACGACGATGATGCCGGCCTTGAGGCTGTTCGTGCACCACAGCTTTTCGCCACTCAGCATGAAGTGGTCTTCCCCATCGGGCGTTGCCACGGTGGACATGCGGGCAGGGTCGCTGCCCACATTGTTTTCCGTCAGGGCAAAGGCACTGATGATGCCGCTGGCGCACAGGGGTAGATACTTCGACTTCTGCTCCTCCGTGCCGAACAAAATGAGCGGCTGCGGAGCACCGATGGACTGGTGGGCGGAGAGCAGGGCGGCCAAGTTCCCACATTCACCACCCAGCAGCATGGCGCTGCGGGAGTAATTGGTCTGGGACAGTCCCAGGCCGCCGTACTTGGTGGGGATCTTGATGCCAAAGGCCCCCAAGTGGGCCAGTTCATCCAGCAGCGTTTCGGGGATCTCTCCCGTGCGGTCGATTTCGTCAGGATCAGCGTGCTCATCCAGCACCTTTTTCAGGCGGGAGAGAAAGGCATCTCCTTGATCATGATCCTCTACCGACTGTTCAGGGAAGGGGAGAAGTTTGTCGAAATCCGGTGTGCCGAAAAACAGGCCTGCGGCGAGGCCGGCGTTGTTGCGTTCATCACGCGCAGCCTCGGCCATTTCGAGCGCCGCCTTTTGGCCTGCGGACATTTTTGACATGTCAATGAGGGCTGCGGGGGGAGGGGTGAGTTCGGTTTTCATAAGGATGGCGGGCTGAGGTTTCGGGTGGGATGTTCCA
>DMMK01000207.1 GCA_003453085.1 Verrucomicrobiales bacterium | reverse complement strand
GACGACTATCTGGTCAAGCCGTTTTCTTTTGCCGAATTGCTGGCAAGGGCACGGACCATACTGAGGCGCGGCCGCAGTGGCGCCGAGGTGACTATTCTGCAGGTGGCAGATCTTGAACTGGACCTTCTGCGGCGTCGAGTCAGCAGGTCCGGCAAACGCATCGACCTCACACCCAAGGAATTCGGGCTGCTGGAGCTGCTGATGCGTCGCCAAGGGGAGGTTTTGCCTCGCTCTCTGATCGCGTCGCAGGTGTGGGACATGAATTTCGACAGCGATTCCAACGTGGTCGAGGTGGCAATGCGCAGGCTTCGGGCCAAAATTGACGATGCCTATGACGCCAAGCTGATTCAGACGGTGCGAGGCATGGGTTATGTGCTTGAGGCACCCCAGGAGAATGTGTGATAGCTCGGTACTCGCTCACGACACGACTGACAGTCTTTTTTACGCTGGCTTCCGGGCTCGTGCTTGTTGGCCTGGGGACACTTGTTGCCATTTCCATTGACCGGCATTTTGTGGAACTGGATCGCGATGCCCTGCGCGACAAGATCCACCTCACACGTGAGGTGATAGGAAAATCCACGTCACCTGAAGACCTCAAAATGCGTCTGGACGACGTCTTGCACAGCCATGAGGGCCTTTTTGTCAGCGTTTTCCGTGACAAGGACCCGCTTTACGCGACCACGGGTTTCCAGTTTCCACAGGACCTCATCGCCCAAACCCAGAAAGCCCGCTTGGGGGTCGCATCCTGGCAGACCAATGACCGCGAGTACCGAGGGATGTCCGAATCCGTATCGATGCCGGGCGCCTCTCAAGCACCGCTCCAGATTTGGGTCGCGTTGGACATCGCACACCACAAGCATTTCATGCAAGGCCTGATTCGGGTGCTCGTGGGTTACGTGGCATTGGCAACGCTGGTGGCTGGGATCCTGGGCTGGTGGGCTGCAAAGAATGGCTTGGCGCCCCTTCGGACAATGCGGTCTCGCGCGATGGCGATCACGGCGCAGCGGCTGGACGATCGGATGCCAACTCAGGAGTTTCCGGTGGAGATGGCAGACTTGGCTACAACCCTCAACGAGATGCTCCGGCGCTTGAAAGAGGAGTTTGATCGCTTGTCCGAGTTTTCTTCGGATCTGGCCCACGAGTTGCGTACGCCGATCAACAACCTGATGACGCAGACACAGGTCACGCTCAGCCAGCCTCGCTCCTGCGGGGAGTATCAGGACATACTGGCCTCTAACGCCGAGGAGTACCAGCGTCTGGCCCGCATGGTGGCGGATATGTTGTTCCTGGCGAAAGCCGACCACGGACTCATTCTTCCCAGTACGGAAAAAATTGCTGTCCACGACGAAGCACAGGCCCTGTTTGACTTCTACGAGGCCCTTGCCGAAGAAAAGCAGGTCGGTCTGCAGCTTATTGGGGCGGCAGAGATCACTGGCGATCGGTTGATGCTGCGCCGGGCGCTGAGCAATCTCCTGTCCAACGCCGTTCGCTACACCCCCCCTGGAGAACAGGTGGTCGTTGACATTCAAGGGGACGTTCACGGAACCACCGTGGATGTAGTCAACACTGGACCTTCTATCGATGCGCAGATGATCCCCCGCCTGTTTGACCGTTTCTTTCGGGCAGACAAGTCGCGCAAGCAACTGGATTCCGACGGTGCAGGCTTGGGCTTGTCCATCACCCAGGCGATTGTTCATGCACACCGGGGCCGCATCTCAGTGAGTTCGGCCGATGGCAGGACCTGTTTTTCGATGTATTTCCCCAGTGCACAGACCATTGGCAAGCACTTCACGACAAATGCATGACCCCTTTGCAACCCTTATTGACTGCTGGAAGGCGGATCCGAGCAGCACCTACAACAGCTGGTTCCTGTGGGATCAGAGGATCAAGAACTTCCGCTCCATACGCAGAGGCATGGCACAGGTGGTGGAGGACATCCGGGGAGGAACGTTTGGCAACGCCTACCGAGGCTCCTCGCTGGAGACGATCGTGGGTTCCGTGGCAGAGCAGCGCCAAATTTTCAAAGGTGCGGACCACGCGTTCCTCTGGAAACCCAAGCTGAGGATTCCGGACATCTACGAAAACACGAGTAACCAGCTCGCCTTCGCAGATCTCCTTCACACCTGCGATCACTGCGATTGCGCAGAAGACGTCGTTGCCGCCATACAGCGCATCGATGCAATCGGCATCAAAGGCTTGGGCCCAGCAGTCGCCAACTTGCTGTATTTCATCCACCCAACGCTGCTCTCTCCCTTTAACACTGCCATTGTCAATGGTTTCAACGCAGTGACTGGCGGGCGCGTGAAGCTCGGACGTTGGGACCACTATCTCTCTATGCGGGAGGGCTTGCTGCGCTTGAACGCGCAGTACCGGCTGAAACTATCGAATGATCTCGGTGCGATTGCGGGACTCATGTTTGACATTGGCAGTGGCCGATATGCAGCGCCGCCACAAGCAATGGATGCGGCGACGGCGACACTCTGGCAAGAAGACCTTGAACGTGTGCGGCTGGAATCCACCGCATCGCAACGGGAGATGTCCCAGGCGACCGAAAGCGATGCGACCCACACGGGTATTCAGGCTTCATTGCGCGATCTGGGCAAGTCTCTCGGGTTTGATGTCTGGATAGCGTCCAACGACCGGGGTCGCTCCTACGGCAGCGGCCTTTTGGGAGACGGATGTCTGGCGCAGTTGCCTGCCAGCGTGGACAGGGGACTGGAGTCGATTCGACTCATTGATGTCGTATGGATTGATACTCAGACATCGCAGGTCGCGGCCGCATTTGAAGTCGAGCACACCACGTCCATCTATTCGGGGATCGTGCGAATGCTCGACCTGGCCTTGGGCACGTCGGTTGCAGTCAACTGTGCATTGTTTCTTGTGGCTCCAGACAATCGCAGAGACAAGGTCGCTGAACAACTTCAAAGGCCTGCATTCTCCCGCGTTTCGGAGTTGGGAATCCGGTACCTGCCGTATAGCCAACTGGAGCAGAACCACGCTTTGATGAGCCGTTTTGGTTCCAGTATCAAGCCGCTGCTGGAGATTTCGCAGCGGCTGTGAGACCCGGTTCTTTGGCATGGTGCGGTTCGCCTGGGTCTGGCTCCTTCGGCCTCGGGTTCGATTCACGGCGATGTCGGCAAGATGAAGCGCCTGTTATCCCGAACGGGGGGACTAGCTGGTAATAACTTGCGCTGCGAAAGCTACAGGTCTGGCGCCAGAAACTACGATGGACCATCACCTTGGTAGAGATCTCCAAGGCGGCACTTCGCAAATTCTTCGTCCAACCATGAGGTCCTCGACATGAACGTCACTACCAAGCCATTGGATGCTCTGTCGCCAGTCGGTTTGTTGGGAAACTCTGTGTCCACAGCACCGAGCATCCAAGGGGGCGGTTTTCTAGACGCCATGAAGCAGGCGCTGACAATCACAAGCCAATTGCAAGGTGAATCGGGTCGGCTGAGTCGAGAGGTCACACTTGGCAACCCCACGGTCAGCTTGGAAGGGACCATGCTCGCTGGAGTCAAGTCG
>DMMK01000203.1 GCA_003453085.1 Verrucomicrobiales bacterium | reverse complement strand
CCTGCTGCGGAGGGGTGTTGGCCCGCGCTGCGCCCCATCCCCCACCCAGCCGCGCCCCCAGTCTTTCCCCTCCACGGCCTCAAAGCCATCCCCCATGAGGGGCGGCAGCCCCGCGGCCAGCCCCCCCCCGCATTTCTGCCGGCGGCCATCCCCCAGCCCCCGCCCCTCCCCCGCCACACAGGCCAGGAAATACAGCCCGCCCTGGTGCATGCGCACGATGCGGTAAGGGGCCCGTGCCGTCATGACCCCCGCATGAGAGATGCGATGCGTCTTCAGCGTGCCGCACACGGGGGCCCCGCGCAGCCAGGCGCGGTTATCTGCCTCCGTGGCCCGCACCACGCGAAATTCCGTGTCGGCCCCGTGGGTGTGCGTTTCGGATAGTTCGAGGATGGAAGAAGCTGCGTGCATTGCGGAAGGTTTGCAGTTGTTTACCGTGGCTTGTGCTTCGCACGTTTGCGGTGGTTCTTCAAACAACGGCAATCCACAGCCAGCTATCGCAAACAACCGCCAACTTTACCTTATGCCTAATCCCTGGACCGGAACCGGAAATCCTTACACCAAGCAAGAAGTCGTGGATCGTCTCAAGGCGACGCTGGCTAAAGGTGAGCCCATCATCGCTGCCGGTGCTGGTACAGGCATCAGTGCGAAGTTCATCGAAAAAGGCGGCGCGGACCTCATCATCATCTACAACAGCGGCCGCTTCCGCATGATGGGCCACGGCAGCACCTGCGGCCTCATGGCTTATGGAGATGCCAATGCCATCGCCATGGAGATCGGCGAATACGAAGTGCTGCCCGTGGTCAAAGAGATCCCGGTCATCTGCGGTGTGCATGCCACGGACCCACGCCGCCGCATGTGGCATTGGTTAGGCCGCGTGAAGGAGATGGGCTTTTCCGGCGTGAATAACTTCCCCACCCACACCATTGTGGATGGCCACTTCCGGGGCGTCCTGGAGGAGACCGGAATGAGCGTGCAGAAGGAATTTGAAATGGTGGGCCTGGCTACGCGCATGGACCTCTTCAGCATCGTCTATGTGGCTACACCGGAAGAAGCCATTGAGATGGCCAAGAACGGAGCCGATGCCATCATCGCCCACGTGGGCACCACCGTCGGTGGCAGCATCGGCGTGACCAATGCGGTGGTGAGCTGGGACCACACCGTCAAGGTGACCCAAGACATCATTGATGCCGCGAAGAGCGTGAACCCGAATGTTTTCACCCTCACCCACGGCGGGCCGATCAACACGCCCAAAGACGTGGAATTCATCCTCAGCAAAACCACCGCCGATGGCTTCGTGGGCGCTAGCAGCCTAGAGCGCATGGGCGTGGAAGACTCGCTGACCACCCTGACCCGCGAGTTCAAAAAAGTGACCCGAGGTTAGAGGGCGATGAATCATTAAAAGCCTATCCTGAATACAGGATAGGCTTTTTCATGGAAGTCTCACTTGAGCAGCCCGGTCGCGGCTTCTTGAAAAGCTTTGCGCATGGGGGAAGCATCGCCATTGGCGAGCCCTGCGCGTTGGATGAGGAGGATGTGAACGGTCTTTTTCACGGGGTCAATCCAGCCCTGGGTGCCATGGGCGCCGCCGTGGCCGTAAGTGCCAGGGCTGAGCATGGCGGTAACTTCCGCGGGCTTCACCACCACCTGGAAACCAAGGCCCATGCCCATGCCCTCGGTAAAACCAGCTTTGAGATCGCCAGTGTGATTTTGGGTCATGAGTTTCAGTGTCTCTTCAGAAAGGTAACGCTTGCCGTTAGACTCGCCGCCATTCAGCAGCATGGAATAGAGCCGATACAGATCCTCTGCGCTGGAAAACAAACCGCCAGCGGCCAGGGGCGTGCGTTTGTGATTCGAGAAGGGCGGTGTCAGGTACTTGATCGTCGCCACTTCCAGGCCTTTGCCATCGGCGGTGAGTTTGTAAGAGGTGGCCAGTTTAGCCATCTCTTTTTCCTTGGGCCAAAAGGTGGTGCTTTTCATGCCCAGAGGCTTGAACAACCGCTTGTCCAAAAACTTCGCGTACTCGTCTCCACTCACCACCTCAATGATGCGGCCCAGGGTATTGATGCCGGGATTGCAGTAGGACCATTTGCTGCCGGGCTCGAACTGCAGTGGGCTCAGGGCATAGGTTATCACGGCCTCCTTCAGGCTCAGCACATCAATAGCATCCTTATCCAAAGGCGAGTTGCCCACCAGACCACTGGTGTGGGTGAGCAGGTCTTTGATCGTGATGGGACGCGCGGGCTTTACCAGCACGGTTTGTGATTCGGTCTTTTCCTTCAGCAGCATCTGACCTTTGAACTCGGGCAGATGCTTCATCACCGGATCTTCGATGTTCAGTTTCCCCTCTTCCTGCAGCATCATCACCGCAATGGCCGTGATCGGTTTCGTCATGGAGGCGATCCAAAACAGGCTGTCTTTTGCCATCGGCCTGTGGCTTTCCAGATCCTGCAAACCAGTGGCCTCAAAGCTGAGGATTTTCCCCTCCTGCGCCACAAGCGTCACTGCTCCAGAGAGCTGCGATTGATCCATGAAAGGCTGCAAGGCGGCCTGGATGGGGGCCGATTTCACGGGGGTCTCGGCAGGCGCGACCAGCGAAAGAGAAAGAAGGAGACAAAGCAACGAAGGCAGCAATTTCATAAGCAGGCAGCCAAGGTGGGCAAAAATAGGTCGAGTGTCGAGCCCACAAAAAAGCGGTGCCTGTTTCCAGACACCGCTCGGGGAAAACCTGTGGGCTCAGGCTTACTTGATGGCCTTTTCGTATTTGGCAGGATCGGCCTCGAATTTTTCTTTGCAGCCCTTGCAGCAAAAGCCGATTTCTTTGCCCTTGTGGGTGGTCGTGAGGGTGGCCTTCACTGGCTTGCCTTCTTTCACGGGGCATTCGGTATTGACTGGGGCGGCCGAGGCAAAGCTGGCGATCGCACTGAGAGCGAGGACGGAGAACAGAGTTTTCATGGGATGAAGCGCTAGTTGACTGAACGATTAAAACACCGAGCCAAACGCGACCCAGTGACACTCATAAGTACGTGCGGGCGGGAGACTTCTCGTTGTTAAATTTACGCGATCCGATGGACAAAGCCGCCGTCCCTTGCAAGGGAGTGAGTGCCCAGTGACCGAAACCGACTCCATCGCCACATCCACCCCCATTCACGATGCCCGCGAGGCTTTGCGGAAGTATTTTGGCTTTCGCGAATTCCTCGATGGCCAGGAAACGGTGATGGCGAATATCCTGAGTGGGCGGGACACGATGGTCATTATGCCCACGGGCGGGGGCAAGTCCCTCTGCTATCAACTCCCCGCCATGGTCATGGAGGGCGTCACCATTGTGGTCAGCCCTCTCATCGCCCTGATGAAAGATCAGGTGGATGCCCTGGAGCGACGCGGCATTCCTGCCACCGTCATCAACAGCACCCTTTCCCCGAGTGAGCAGCAGGAGCGCATCGCCGCTCTACGGCGCGGGGAATATCGCCTGGTCTATGTGGCACCGGAGCGCTTCCGCAGCCGGATGTTTCTGAACACGATGCGTCAGGTGGAGATCGCCCTTTTTGCCGTGGATGAGGCACACTGCCTCTCGCAGTGGGGGCATGATTTTCGGCCGGATTACTTTCGGTTAGGCGAAGCGCTGGAGGCCCTGGGCCGCCCGCAGGTGGTGGCCCTCACCGCTACTGCTACCCCGGAGGTGCGCGAGGACATCCGCCGCGTGCTGGACCTGCGAGATCCCTTCATCACCATCCGGGGTTTTGAGCGGCCCAATCTCAGCCTCAACGTCACCCACACCAAAAAGGGCGATGACAAATACACCCGGCTGAAAAAGATCATCCAGGACTACAAGACGGGCATCATTTACTGCTCCACACGCAAGCGGGTGGAAGAAGTGGGTGATGCCCTACGCGAGTTCGGCATCCGCGCCATCCAGTATCACGGCGGCCTGGATGACAAGGAGCGCGAGGATCGGCAGAACAAATTCATCTCCAAAAAGCACGATGTCGCAGTGGCGACGAATGCCTTTGGCATGGGCATTGACCGCTCCGATGTGCGCTTCGTCGTCCACTACGACATCCCCGGCAGTGTGGAGGCCTACTACCAGGAAGCAGGCCGTGCGGGACGTGATGGTGAGCCTTCCCACTGCGAGCTTTTTTTCAACTTTGCCGATACCAAAACCCAGGACTTTTTCATCGAGGGGAACAACCCTAGCCTGGAGACCTTGCAAAGCGTCTATCAAGCCCTGCTGAATGCGTCTAACCAACAGCATGAAGTCGAACTGAGCATTGACGACATCACGGACCGCGCCGGCGTGAAGAACGGCATGGCCGTTGGCTCGGCCCTCAGTCACCTGGGCCGTGCGGGCTACATCGAACGCTTCGACATCCCCGGCAAACGCATCCGTGGCACCCGCCTCCTACAGCCTGAGGTGATGACGCGGAGCCTGAAATTCGACGTGGACGCCCTGCGCGAAAAGGAACGCCGAGACCGCTCCAAGCTGAAGTCCATGGTGGACCTCTGCTACGATGAGCAACGCTGCCGTCAGGAGCAAATCCTGGCCTACTTTGGCGAGACGGAAAGCCAGCCCTGCGGCACCTGCGACATCTGCCGACGCAGCGGCGTGCAGGTGCCACGCGATGGCAATGCCGTCGAGGTGATGATGCTACGCCAGGCCCTCAGCGGCATCGCCCGCATGTCCACCCGCCTGACGGATGGCACCTGGGAAGGCCGCTACGGCAAAGGCCGCATCATCCAGATGCTTGTGGGCAGCAAGTCGAAGGAAATCGTGGATGCGGGTCTGGATCAACTGACCACTTACGGCCTGCTGAAGGCCGTGGGTTCCAATGCCCTGCACCCGCTGTTTGCCGAAATGGAAAAGCAGGGCCTCATCGAAACAACCACGGGAGAATACCCCCTGGTTACCCTCACAGCCAAAGGCGCAGACGTGATGAAAAAAGGCGCCAATGTGCGCATGATGTGGCCGAACACGGAGCCCAAAGTGGAGCAACCGCTGAAGCCGGGGGCCAAACTCACCCCCGCCGAGATCTCCACCCGCGAACTGGGTTTTGACGACGCTCTTTTTGAAAAGCTGAAACGCCACCGCAACGTCCTGGCCATGGCCGAGGGCGTGCCCGCCTACCTCATCTTCAGCAATCAGACCCTGGAGTTCCTCACCCGCCTCAAACCCACGTCCGTGGAGGCCGGATTAAAGATCCGCGGCGTCGGTGACAAGAAAGCCCACACCTACCTGCCCGAGTTCATCCAGGTGATCAAAAAGCACGGGACGTAGAAGCGACGCCCTCGTCGCTTTGCTTCCGGTGCCAGCGGCGCCCTCGCCGCTTTCCCCATCACATCCGCTCCGTCGTCTGGATCCCCAGCAAACCGAGCCCGGTCTTCAGCACCCGACTCGTCGCCTCACACAAAGTGAGACGCGTATTGCGGACCACGCCCGTACTGTTCAGCACGTGACAGGCTTCGTAAAAGCTGTGGTACGTATTGGCCAGTTCATACAAGTAGTTAGCCAGGGTGTTCGGGCGGTGATCTACCAGCACATCATGTGTGGCCTCAGCGAACTGGGCCAGCTTCATCGCCAGGGCGATTTCGGCAGGCTCGGTGAGCGCGATCTCAGGCGTCAGCGTGACATCGCTGCCCTCCAGCTTGCGGAAGATGGCGCGCGTGCGCACATAGGCATTGATGAGGTAAGGCGCGGTATTGCCCTGCAAAGACAGCATCTTATCCCAACTAAATTTATAATCGGTGAGACGATTCTGGCTCAGCTCGGCATACTTGACGGAGCCGCTGCCGATGATGCGAGCGATCTCGTCCTTCTCCGCATCGGAGAGGCCTTGATCTTTCTCTTCAGCCGCCGCGCGGGCACGCTCAATCGCTTCCTCGATGACTTCGAGGAGGCCCACGGTTTCACCACTGCGGGTTTTGAACATCTTGCCATCAGGCCCCAGGATGCTGCCAAAGGCGATGTGGGTCATCTCTGTGGCATGGCCCATGCGTTTGGCGGCGGCGAATACCTGACGGAAGTGAAGCTGCTGCGGTGCACCCACCACATACCAGATCTCATCTGCCTTCCATTCCTGGACACGGTAGTTGATGGTGGCGAGATCGGTCGTCCCGTAAAGGAAGCCGCCGTCGCCTTTCTGAATGATCAAAGGCAGTTGCACCCACTCCTTCGTTTCGCGGTCACGCGTCATGAAGGGATCGTCTTCGACAGCGGCGCTGCCATCGCTGAAGATGACAGCGGCTCCTTCGCTCAAGACAGCGATGCCCCGGGACAGCAAGTCGGTCACCAAAGGCCCCAGCGCTTCGTTGTAAAAGCTCTCCCCAAGGTAGTGGTCAAATTCAACATTGAGGGTGCCATACACCTCCGCGAGCTGCTCCATGGTCAGGCGCACGCACTCTTTCCAGATGGCCAAGTTATCCGCATCGCCCTGCTGCAATTTCACCAACTCGGTCTTGCAGAGGGTCAGCACGGTTTCATCCGCTTTGGCCTCGGCATTGATGAGTTTGTAGGTGCGCACCAGTTCTTGAATGGGATGCTTTTTCAGCGCCTCATGGTCGAGCTGGGTCTTCCAGCCATGAATGATCATGCCAAACTGCGTACCCCAGTCGCCCACGTGATTGTCCGTGATGACCTTGTGGCCAACAAACCGACTCACACGGGCCAGGCAGTCGCCAATGAAGGTGCTGCGGATGTGCCCCACGTGCATGGGCTTGGCGATGTTCGGGGCGCTGAAGTCAATGACGATGGTCTTGGGCTGCGCCACCTGCACGACATCACAGGACGTGCCTGTGGTGATGGCCTGTACCTTGGCCGAAAGCGCAGCAGGACTGATGCGGAAATTCAGGAAACCAGGTCCGGCGATGCTCACCTCACTGCACAGTTCATCGGCTGAGAAGGAAGCCTTGATCTGCTCCGCGAGGGCACGCGGATTTGTCTTCAGTTGCTTGGCCAGCGTCATGGCCGCATTGCTCTGATAGTCGCCAAATCGGGTGTCAGAGGCAAGCTCCACCGAAACGGGGAAACCCTCTGGCAAAACAATGCCAGCGGTGGTGAAAGCGGCCTGGAGACGATCAGTAAGAGCAGCGCGAAACATGGGGTGGCGAAGATACTGACTTCTGGGAAAAGTCGAACACGGATTGCGTTCCGCCATGACTTCAGGCCAGCCCCAGATCCGCAACCTGCTCTTCATCAAAGCCCAAATAATGCCCCAGCTCATGCAGCAGGGTCATGCGCACCTCGTCCCGGTATGTTTCCGGTTTGCCTTCTGCGTAGTCCCAAAGATTGTCTAAAAAAAGTCGGATTCGCGGCAGGTGCCCGGGAAACTCCGGCTCAGGATCCGCCAGCGAGTTTCCCTCAAAAAGGCCAAGCAGATCATCTTCGATGACCTCCCCGGCAGCAAGGCAGTCCGCCATGAAAACAGGCTCAATCACACAGCCCTGCGCGGCCTCACGAATACTTACGGGCAGGCTGCGCATGGTCTGCCGCACGACAGCCGCAGCCAGGGTATCGAGCCGGTCATCCGTCATGGCAGGCCATTACTGGTCGTCATACACCGTTCCTGGACGACGGCCATTGATGGTGGTGCCGCCCATTTCCTGCATCATCGTGCCCATGACCTGGCTGCCCAGACCATTCTGACGGGTCGAGTTATAGACGGATCCCTGCAGCGTGCCGACTCCCGGGGGCAGATTGAGCTGGGGCTTGTCCGGCGTGGGGATGGCATTCGCCTTCATGTCGCTCTGCACCAGGGCATGGCGGCTCCAGGCCATGGTGTCCACCCGGTTTTGCACCCGCTGGTCCAACTGGTCTTTGGCCAGCTTGTAGCCTTCCGCATCCAGCGCGCCGCTGCGCCGCTGATCTTCCAGCAACACATACTCCTGCCGGTATTCGGCGCGGACCTTTTGCTCCAGCTCATCCAGCTTTTCCGCCGTGGGCACGCTGTTGACACAGGCACTCAAGGAGACGGCAAGACAAAGAAAGAAACCGTGGCGGAAACGCATAAGAATGACGCTAACGGACTCTGCGGGCCTTTTCAATCCAAACCGCACCGCCCCGGCTGGCGTAATGCAAGGACTCCACTCCCGACTCCATGGCTCACGACCCAATCGAAACCGACCTCGCGCAAACCGCCCCACGCGGGAATTTCCTGCATTACCCCACCTCCCGGCTGGGCGCGAAAATCATCCCGCAGGACCTCACCAACTTCAAAAGCCGGGGCGTCTCCCGGGTGGAACGGGAGTTGCAGCAGGAACTCATAGAGCTGCGCGAAAAATACCTTCAGGTCATTGATTCATTCAATTGGAACAAACTCATCTACGAGGCCCATTTTGGTTTCGAGCCGGTGATTGGCGAGGTTTACCATCTCTACGCCGTGGAAGGAAAACACCACCTCAGCATGATCGAGCCTGAATCCTGGCATCAGAAATGGATCGGCACCTTTCGGCTCAATGCAGACGGTCGCTGGCAGTTGGAAAAAGTGGCGGATGACTTTGATCTGCGTGGATGGATCAGCACCCACGTGGAGTGAAGAAAGGGCGAATCAGCGGGTGACGAAAGCACGATGCTGTGGTGAGCTACTTTAGCCACAGCGATTTCGCCCAGCCAACCGCCCTCCCCTTCCCATGTCCACCTTCTCCACCATCGGTCAGCGGCTTTCAGGCCCCTGTGGCATTCAAGAACTGATGGATGACCTGGGCGAGGCCCTCTCCATCACTCCAGATATGCGCATGCTGGGCGGGGGCCAGCCTGCCGCCATACCCGAGGTGCAAGCCTTGTGGCGCAGGCAGATGCAGACCATGTTGGAGGATGGAAGCCTGGACCGCACCCTGTTGAATTATGATCCTCCAGGTGGCAATCCCGTCTTTCGTGAAGCCTTTGCCACTTTTCTGAAGCGCGAGTGCGGCTGGGACGTGACCCGCGAAAACATCGCGGTCATGCCCAGCAGCCAGAGTGCCTTTTTCCTACTCTTCAATCTCCTGGCCGGCGACACCCCCACGGGGAAAAAACGCATTCTGTTTCCACTGCTTCCCGACTACATCGGCTACGCTAACCAGGCCCTGACCGAAGGCCAGTTCACCGCCTGCCGTCCCATCATCACCCCACAGGGAGAGCGTGAGTTCAAATACCACGTGGATTTTGAGCAGCTCAAAATCACGCCGGATATCGCCGCCATGTGCGTCTCCTGCCCGACGAACCCCACTGGCAATGTCCTGACGGAGGACGAGTTTAACCAATTGCGCGATCTCGCCCGGCATCATGGCATCCCTCTGATGATCGACAACGCCTACGGCCACCCCTTCCCGGATGTGATCCATGGCAGCTTCCGGCCAAAGTGGGAGCCGGGGATGATCTTCAGCATCAGCTTGTCCAAAGTCGGCCTGCCCGGAGTGCGCACCTCCGTGGTGGTCGCCGATCCCGCCATCGTCAAAGCCCTGTCCAACATGAACGCCATCGTCTCCCTCGCGAATGGCAACGTCGGCCAGGCTCTGCTCGGGCCGTTGCTGAAGGACGACACCTTGCTGCGTTTGGGCCGCGAAACCATCCGCCCCTTTTACAAGGAACGATCTGACTTTGCCAAGGCCACCCTGACCCACGCCCTGGGAGAGTCACTCCCCTGGGCTTTGCATGCGCAGGAGGGTGCCTTCTTTCTCTGGCTCTGGCTCAAGGATCTGCCCATCACGGCTGCCGAACTCTATCGCCGACTCAAAGCCCGCAAGGTGCTCGTCATTCCCGGCCACTACTTTGCCTTTGGCTTGGAGGGTGAATGGAAGCATCCCCACGAATGCCTGCGACTCACCTACAGCCAGCCCGCCCACATCGTTCAGGAAGGTCTGGAGATCTTGGCCGACGAAGTGAAAAAACTACGCGGCTCAAACTGAGCCGGCCAGCAGGGCTCGTCCATTGCTAACGGTCACCGTTCTCCTAGAAGACTCCAGGAAAACAAAACAGCCCATCTTTCGATGGGCTGTTAGGAATGGAGATCCAAACAATAATTGCGACTAAATGTCGTCTTCGATTAGTTCGATGTTCTTGCCACCGAGCTTCTCGAGGAAAGACTTCGTGCCTTCCTGGGAGAACTTCGGGTCGCGGGCTTCGATGCAGACAAAGAAGCCATCATCGGAGAATTTGGCGAAACGCTTGGAGACGAACAGAGGATGGTTCAGGCGTGGCAGGCCAATCATGGAGAGCAGGCCGAACAGCACGGTGAAAGCGGAGAACAGAATTGTCAGCTCGAACATCACGGGGAAGAACGCTGGCAGCGTCCAGATGTGAGTCGGCTTGGCCTGCACCACCGTGGGGTAGGTTTCAGCCAGAGTCTGAAGAAAACCGAGACCGATGTCCGACCAGAAAGTGGTTTGGGTCAGCGTCTGCAGGGTGAAGGCCACGCAGGTGCCGGTCAGACCGCCGAAGAAGACGAAATAGGGCAGCTTGGAACGCTTCACGCCCATGGCGGCATCCATGCCGTGAATCGGGAAGGGCGTATGCACATCCCAGCGCTGGTAACCAGCATCGCGGACATGCTCGGCGGCATGATAGAGATCCTGAACGCTGTCGAATTCAGCGAGGAAGCCGTGTACTCTTTTGAGGGTGGTGCTCACGATGGATTTAAAAGGTAAAATTTGAAATCCGCATCAGGCGACGGTCTTAGCCACGTGGCGGTCGGAGTAGTTCATGAGGTCCTCCTCCTGAATGCCCTTCTCGTCGTGATCGCTCGCATGAGGATTGGACTGAGGCAGCACGCCCTTCACTTCACCGATGGCGATGACAGGCAGGAAGCGCAGGAACAGCAGGAACAGCATCATGAACAAGCCGAAGGTGCCGAGGAAGGTGTATTTATCCACCCAAGTGGCCTCATACACACGCCAGGAACCTGGGGTGAGGTGGCGCTCCAGCGTGGTGGCGATGATCACGTAACGCTCAAACCACATGCCGGCGTTCACGCACATGCAGACGAACATGACGACCCACAGATTGTGGCGGAAGGGGCGATACCAAAAGAGCTGCGGGGCAAACACGTTGAACCCGAACATGAAGTAGTAAGCCCAGGTGGAAGGACCATAGAGACCGCGAAGCTGGAAGGTCTGAAGCTCATACTTGTTCGCACCGTAGTAAGCGATGAAGAACTCCATGCAGTAGGCGTAACCGACGATCGTTCCTGTAAGCAGGATGATCTTGGCCATGTTATCAATGTGCTTCGGCGTGATGAGGTCGCCCAGGCCATAGATCTTCGAGACCGGGATCATGAGCGTGAGCACCATGGCGAAACCGCCGAAGATAGCGCCAGCCACGAAGTAAGGCGGGAAGATGGTGGTGTGCCAACCAGGAACGATGGAGGTGGCAAAGTCGAAGGACACCACGGAGTGCACGGAAAGCACCAGCGGGGTGGAGAGAGCCGCCAACAGCATGTAGGCCGTTTCGTAGTGGCTCCAGTGACGGTTGGCACCGCGCCAGCCGAGGGAGAAGATGCCGTAGAGGGTCTTGCGCAGGCCGGGTTTGCAGCGGTCACGCAGCGTGGCCAAGTCTGGCACCAGACCGAGGAACCAGAACACGGCGGACACCGTGAAGTAGGTGGACACGGCGAACACGTCCCAAAGGAGCGGCGACTTAAAGTTCTGCCAAACGGCGTTGGCGTTCGGGATCGGAGCCAGGAACCACACCATCCAGACACGACCGACGTGGAAGGCCGGGAACAAACCAGCGCACATCACGGCGAAGATGGTCATGGCCTCAGCCGCGCGGTTCACCGACGTACGCCATTTCTGACGAGTCAGGAAAAGAATGGCGGAGATTAGGGTGCCGGCGTGGCCGATACCGATCCAGAACACGAAGTTCGTGATGTCCCAGGCCCAGGCGACGGGCTGCTTCTGACCCCACACACCGACGCCGGTGGAAATGAGGTAAGTGAAACAGAACACGGTGAGCAACGTCAGCAGGACGGAGGGCACAAACAGCACCCACCAAAGCATGGGCTGCTTGTTTTCCACGATCCCGCAGATGCGGTTGGTGATCCAGGAGTAGGAACGGTTGTTCAGCACCAGGGGCTCGCGATCCAGGATGCGAGCGGGGCCAGTGTGGGCTTCCGTTGAGTGAGTGGTAGCGGTGGCTTCCATGGTTCCGGCTTAGATTTGGTGGGCGCTCCAGGCGGCAATGTCTTTCCAGCCTGGCATGTTTTTGTTAGGATTGCGCAGACGGGCCAGGTAGCTCGTGCGAGGCTGGGTACCGATGTATTTGAGAAGCTGATAGTTGCGAGGGGAAGCCTTCGACTTCACGACTGCAGACTTTGGATCGGCAAGGTCACCGAAGACGATGGCATCCGTGGAGCAAGCAGCCTGACAGGCGACCTTGACGGAATCCGTCGGGATGCGGAAGTTCTTCGAATCACGCTGCTTCTGCTTCTGCTGAATCTTGGCTGCTTCCAGGCGCTGGACACAGTAGGTGCACTTCTCGATGACACCGCGCATACGGACGGTGACGTTCGGGTTTTTCTGGAGCTGCACGGACTCACGCACGCCAGTCTTCTCAGCGGTGGAAAGCGGGCCCCAGTAGAGCTCGTCCAGAGGACGCTTGTTGTAGTCGAACCAGTTGAAACGACGGGCTGTGTAAGGACAGTTGTTGGCGCAATAACGGGTGCCAATGCAGCGGTTATAAGCCATAGCGTTCAGACCGTCGGAGGTATGCACTGTGGCATTCACCGGGCAGACGGTTTCACAAGGAGCGGATTCGCACTGCTGGCAGGCGACCGGCTGCTGCACCATCTCAGCGTTTTCAAGCTGCTCGACAGTTGGCTCAACGTTGACGTCGTCCGACTTCGCGTTGTTTTCGCCCCAGGTGGCGCTGGCGAAGTAGCGATCCATACGGATCCACTGCATGAGACGTCCCTTGCGAACCTGGTCTTTACCGACAACCGCGATGTTGTTTTCGGAGGTACAAGCGATGTTACAGGCGTTGCAACCCAAGCACTTGCTGAGGTCAATCGTCATGCCCCACTGGTGCTGCTTCTCGTAGTCGAAACCTTCGGGATTCGTCTCACTGCGCACGCCCACCTGGCCTTTGTAGAAAGAGATGTTCTGTGGGATGTGGCCGTCCATGCCCGTGGTCTGGGCAAAGTCGGGCTTTTTGGCAAAGGTGTCGAGGGTGCCTTCACGATAAAGGGCGCGGCCTTCCATCGTGTTGTGCTCCTGTGTCACTGCCAGCTCATAATATTCTTCGAGCTTCTCAATTTTAGCGCCGGTGAAGACATAGTCGCCCAGCTTCTTACGAAGCGGGTAGGCATTGAAACCACGGACGAAACCCTTGCGCTTGTCGAAGTCACCGGAGCCAATGAAACCGAGGTTTTCCTGGCCGTAACCAACGGGGATCGTGATGGAATTCGAAACGTGGCCGGGAGCTTCGATGGCGGCGATCTTCAGGACCGTGTCACCGATGGTGATCTGGACCTTCTGGCCTTCTTTGAGGCCGAGCGCACGGAAGGTGGCGGCACCGATCCAGGCGGCATTGTCCCAAGTGAGCTTGGTGATGGGGTCTGGAGCTTCCTGCAACCAGGCGTTGTTGACGTAACGACCGTCATAAACGCCAGAGTCAGGAGTGAGGACGACTT